>JAHIPL010000199.1 GCA_018894615.1 Acidobacteriota bacterium
ACAGATGTTCGGAGACGAGATCCGGTGTTTGGCTCGGCATTTTCCTGGTGAATTTCCGATAGGTCTCATAGTTGATGTCTAATCCCATGGCGCAGCAGATATCACTGTAGAAATCCAGTCCTTTTTCCTCGATCCGCCGCCCGATCACGCCTGTCCAGTTCAACCTGCCCTCAGTGTCGCAGCCTGTGCCGCACATCTCCAACAGGGCGACAGCCGTTTTGGCGTCCATGTTCATGATGCCGATATCCAGAAGGGCCTGTCCGCGCGGGGAGAGCGCGCCTCGTTTTTTCTGTTCAGTGCTGTCGGGTTTCTGGAGAAAAAGGCGTACGTTTCCGTTTGAGTCCGGACAAAAAACGCCGTGGTTGGCGGCGATATCGGGGTCTGTGTAACATCCCACGCCCGTCAGGCCCTCCGGACGGAAAGAGACGGCGTCGGTGTCGAAAGTCAGTAATACATCCCCTGTTGTGATGACGATCTGTCCCCTGCCTTCGGGCATGTCCGGGAGGGCCAGGTAGCAGGGGAGCTGTCGGTCAAAGATGGTCAGCCCCAGCGCCCTGTCGTTTTCCCCGGGAACGGGAATGAAGAGCTTGCCGCAAGGGCTGTAGGGCGGAAGGCGTTTGGCGTCTCCGCCGGCATGAATGATGAGGATACGGAGAGCTGACAGGATCTTTCGCCATGCGACGGGATTGTTTCCGGATTCATCTTTATCGCGCAGTTCGCGGTTCAGGACGGAGAGAAGGCAGTGAATGGTGCTGCCACCGCTTCCAACCCGCTTTCCGCCTGGATCAGCCAGGACGAGGATTTGGCTGACTTGAGGGATAAGGCCCAGTCTTTTTCGTTTTTCGAGCTGTTCGGTGTATCCGCCCGCCTGCGAGTCATTGGAGGCCGTTACGATCAGATAGTCCCAGGAAGCGGTTGAGCCAGTCAACGTATTATTATTCCCTGTGACCTGCTTTTTCCACCTGGTCCCGGATCCAGGGATATGTGAGTGCGAGGCCGTCTCGGAGGGAAAAGCGGGATTCCCAACCGATGGAACTGATCCGGTCGTGCCGGAAGTTTCTGGCCGAAACGCCGACCGGGCCTTCGATATGGCGGATGTGGATGGACTTTCCGGCGACACCGGCGATAGTCTGGGCCAGCTCGTCGACAGAGACGTATTCCGGTCTGCCGATGTTCACGCCGTCCTCCAGGTCGGAGTGCATGAGCAGGTAGATCCCCTGCAGCAGATCGTCGATGTAGGTGTAGGCGCGCATGGCCGTTCCGTCTCCCCAGACGTCGATTGTGCCTCCGTCGGGAATGGAGGCGATTTTTCGGCACATGGCGGCCGGTGCTTTTTCCCTTCCTCCCCTCCAGGTGCCCTCAGGGCCGTAGGTGTTTTGAAAACGGGCCAGGCGAACAGACATATTGAAGCGCCGCCCGTAGGCCATGGCCAGGCGCTCGGCATAAAGCTTTTCCCAACCGTACTCGTTGTCGGGAAGGGCGGGATAAGCCTCCTCTTCAGTGAGCTCGGGCTCATCAGGCCGCATATCGCGGTAGACGCAGGCCGAGGAGGAAAAAAAATAGCGGGGAACGCCCTTTTTTGCGCAGGCGTGGGTCATCTGAATGTTGATGAGGCCGCTGTTGCGCATGATCTCGCACTCGGCGCTGTGAATGAATCCCATGCCGCCCATGTCCGCCGCCAGCTGGTAGACCTCATCGAAAGTCCCGCCTCCGGTTAGAGAGACCGCCTGTTCACAGTTCGGATGTTCCCGCAGGTCAAGGATCAAAAACTCGTCGGCGGCCGTCTCCGAGAAGTCGGGTTTTTTCAGATCCGCGCCGCGGACCCAGAATCCTTCCTTTTTAAGCTTTTTGACAAGATGGCTGCCGATGAATCCACCGGCGCCGCAGACAAGCGCTTTCTCGGGCATTTGACTTCTCTCCTCGGGAACGAGTGGGAATTCTTTTTATATCAGAGGCTCTGTCATGAGTCAACTTTTGACGCCGGTTTAGAGCCAACGGCTTATCCAGGATCGGATGCCGCCCGAAGCCTTGACCAGGATCATCGGTTTGCTGCATTTTTTGGCGACGGCGTGGGCAACGGATTCTCTGGTCACCTGGCGGAGGAGGGGGTCGAGGGTTGCGCCGAGGATAACGAGATCATGTTTATTTGTTTCATCCAGAATAGCCTGAACCACATCATGGGATTGCAGGTGCTTAATCTCGATCCGGTCTGAAGATATATTGCGGTCGGGGTAGAGCTTGTGAAGGGAGGCGACGTCCGTTTTTTCCCTGCTGTCGTTTACAAAAAGTGCGGTGATGCGGCTGTCGTGTTTTTCCGCCAGAATGGTCGAGATTTCAAGAGCGAAGGCGCTGTTCGGCCCTCCGGCCACAGGAACGAGGATGCGCTTGAACTGGCATTTGCCGCAGTCCTTCAGGATGACCACATTGCAGGGCGCCCTCTCGATGATGTAGTCCACCGTGCTTCCCAGGATGTAGGAATGGCGGCGGGGATGGCCGTGCCACCCCATGATGAGCATTTTTGTCCGGCTTTCCCGGACGGCCGACAGTATCCCTCTTGCGACGTTGCGGCAGTAGCGGATGGTCGTGGTTAAGGGGAATTTCATGATGAGGTAAAGCATGGCCTCCACGATGGCCTCCTTGCCTTCGGACATGTATTTCTCGGCGTCGGAGAGGGGGATCGCATCCGGGACGGGCACCATGTGGAGGAGTTTGATGTTGGCCTTCTTCGCCTCGCTGATGTCATATGTGGCGCGGATCATGTCGAGGGTGTTGTTCGGATTGGCGACGGCGACCAGGATTTTATATCCGTCTCCCTCGGCTTCGGTCTCCTCTTCGAGAACCTGAATCTCTTCCTCCGTGGAGATGGCGTGTGATTTTCCATAGAAGACGTAAATGGCGACACCTCCGAATATCCAGAGGGGCGCGACGATCCAGGCGATCAGGCTCATGTGCACCAGCCAGACGGCCAGAACGGCCTGACAGATAATGGCGATGATGGGCAGCCAGGGAAAAAGCGGCATGATGAAACTGTAGCTCAGCTCATCACTCATGTTGACCCGGATCTTGATCACACTCAGATTGACGAGAAAAAAGAGAAAGAGAAACATGATGGAGGCGCTGGATGCGACATCCTTTGTGGGAAGCAGAACAGCCACGG
>JAHIPL010000200.1 GCA_018894615.1 Acidobacteriota bacterium
CCCCAATCCCAGCGACATGGGAAAGAGGCCGAAGGCCGTCGTCACCGTTGTGATCAGAATGGGACGCAGCCGCACCCGGCTGGCCTCCAAAATGGCCTCCCTTACGGTTTTCCCTTCCCGTCGCATCCGGTTGGTGTAGTCGATCTTGACGATGGCGTCGTTGACCACGATTCCGGCCAGCATCACCATTCCGATGATGGAGATGACGTTGAGGGTCTGCCCCGTGATAAAAAGAGCCCAGACCGCACCGATCATTCCCATAGGTAGTGTAAAAAGAATGATGAACGGGTGTTTCAGTGATTCAAACTGGGCGGCCATGATCATATAGACCAGCAGCACGGCCAGGCAGAAGGCAAAAATAAGGCTGTTGAAAGACTTTTTCATTTCCTCCTGCTCCCCGCTGAACACCGCCCGGTAATTCGGAGGCAAATCCAGGGCATCGATTTTTTCCTGAATCCGGGGGACGACCTCGCTGATTTTTACCCCCTCCAGATTGGCGGTGACGAGGACCTCGCGGGTCTGGTTGTCCCTGCGAATCTCCTTGGGACCTTTGGCGATGGTGTAGCTGACCAGCTCTCGTATCGGAATGATCATTTCTCCGATCGAAATCTGCTCATCCAACAGGGATTCAATATTTTTTCGTGTCCGCTCTTCCAGCCGGACAAGAATATCGTATTTTTTTTCGAGCTCATTATACTGCGTGGTGCCCCGCCTGCCGCGGACGGCGTTGATCAGGTAGCGGCTGATGTCCCCTGGAGCGATATTGTATTTTTCCAGGGCCTCCTTCCTGATGCTCACAAGAAATTCCGGCTTTCCCTCACCGATATTGGTGTTGATGTCGGCGATTTCAGGGATCTCCCCCAGTCCCTCCACCAGCTCCTCGGCATATATTTTCAGGCGGTTCAGGTCTTCTCCTTTGATTCTGATTCCCACCTCGGCTGAATTGAAAGCCAGAAACTGGGACAGGGTCGCCTGCTCCTTGATGATTGAAAAATTGAGGCCCGGAATCCGTCCAAGATACTCCCTCGCCCCCTCCATAACGGCATCGACCAGCTTGGCTTTTTTTGCTTCCACAAACACCTTGGCCGAATTGAGCGACACATCCGGATTGAGGCTTTCCATCCCGCTGACGATGCCGATCTGAGCAAAGCTGGACACGACCTCGTTCCGGTCTCCCAGCCAGGCTTCCAGCGAGGCGACCACATCCGCCGTCTGTTCGAGGGAATAATCGATAGGCGTCTTGATGTGGACCTCGAAGAATTCGGCCTCCGGTTTGGGCATGAGTTCCTGCGGAATCCGCGTGGCCAGAAGCAACGTCAGGACAAGAATCAAAAAGGAACTCAGGATCACCTTCCCTTTGTTGGCCAGGCTCCAGTCCAGAAAACGGTGGTAAAAATTTTCAAAACCACCGTAGGCGGCCGTGTATATTCGCCCGACACTTTTAGCCAGAGGACGCAGCGGATAGGACAGGTAGCGGACGACGAGGGCCAGAAGCTGCACGATAAAGGTGAGAAGAAAATTGAGGACAAAAATAACAGCCTTGAATATGAAATAGACAAGCCATTGGAGGGTTCGGACGGGCACCAGAAGAATATTCAATCCATTTTTTTTGGGAAGGATGCGGATTGCCGGTTTATGACCGGACCTGCTCCCGGCGCCGATTCTCTGCTGAAATTCAAATCGGCGGGATGCCAGCATGGGCAGCAGCGTCAGTGAGACGACGAGGGAAGAAAGCATGGCGAATGTCACCGTCAGGGCCTGGTCCTTGAAAAGCTGTCCGGCCACGCCGTGCACGTAGATAACGGGAAGAAAAACGGATATGGTTGTGAAGGTGGAGGCGGTGACCGCCATCCCCACCTCTTTTGTCCCGATGAATGCGGCCTCACTGAGGGATTTCCCCAGTCCCTTGTGTCGGAAAATGCTTTCCGAAACGACGATGGAGTTGTCCACCAGCATGCCCACCCCCAGGGCCAGGCCTCCCAGGGACATGATGTTGAGGGACACCCCTCGATAAAAGAGGAGGTTGAAGGTGGCGATGATGGAAATGGGAATGACGGCCGAGATGATGACGGGTGTTTTGAGGTCCTGCAGAAAAATGAGGAGAACAAAAAATGCCAACACTGCACCAAGGAGAATGGAATTGACGACGGAGGCGATGGCGTTCTCGATGTAGCGGGCCTGTTCACTGACAACCTGAATATTAAGTTGTTTGTTGGTGGACCGGATTTCATCGAGAACGTCCCTCACCAGCCTCGATGCCTCGACTGTGTTGGCGCCGGCCTCTTTACGGACAAGAATGCCGATGCTCTCCGAACCGTTGAGGCGGGTCAGACCCTCTCTTTCTTTGATTGAATCTTTGATGTCGGCGATGTCCTTCAGGCGGACGACCCCGCGGTCAGCCGTCGTTTTCAGACTGATGTCTCCGATTTCCTGAACGGTTTCAAACTCGCCCACCACACGCAGGGAATATTTGAACCGCCCTTTACGGATGTTCCCTCCCTGCAGATTTCGGTTGAAGGCGTCGATCCGCTGGCTGATCTGATCAATCGTCAGGTCATAAAGGGCTAAAAGCTGGGGATTCACCTCCACTTGAATTTCCCGCTCCACTCCTCCGGCGATCTCCGCTGAACCGATTCCTTCGATCTGTTCCAGACGCGGTTTGATCAGCTCCTCGGAAAACTCCTTCAACTCCAGGAGAGAGCGCTCGCCGGATACGGACAGCACCATAATGGGCCGGCTTTGAGGGTCCATGGGATAAATTGTCGGCTCCTCCACATCTTCCGGCAGCCGGGACTGGGCCCCGTCCAGCTTCTCCCGGGTGTGAAGAAGAGCGAAGTCCATGTCCGTCCCCCAGCCGAATTCCAGAGTCATGTAGGACACGCCTTCCTTGGACACCGACTCCACCCGCCTCAATCCGGGAATCTGGCTGACGGCCGATTCAAGAGGAGCCGTGACCAGGGTCTCTATTTCCTCGGGCGCCACCCCGGAATACTGAGTGACGACGGACAACCGGGGATAGCTGATATCCGGGAGAAGATCCACACTGAGTTCCCGCAGGGAGACGAATCCCAGCAGAATCACCGCGAGGAAAAACATGAAGGTTGTCACCGGTCTCTTGATGGTCAGGTTTGTGATTTTCATGGTTGTTTACTTCTATAATTCTCTTGAGAGAGAAATCGTTTCAGATTTTCTTCACTCATTCATTGGTAACGCTTGAACAGGCGGGATTTGCTCAAAAACAGCCAAAAGAATCGTTCTTATTTTTCATGAATCACCCAGGGCCATAGGTGATTCACGGGCTAAGCTTGATGCAGAAGCGGATTCAGGCCGCCCGGAGGGTGAAATCACCTATGGAAGGATGACTTCCCATATTTTGGCCACATTATTCTCACCGGCCGTAACAACATAACGGCCGTCCGGACTAAAAGCGGCGATCATAACCCGGCCGCCGGGAGCATGATTCAGGAGCATGACCTGCTGCCCGTTCGAAACGTCCCAGATGATAGCCTCGCCGCCGTCATTGGCTGTAACGACATATTTGCCGTCCGGGCTGAAATCTCCTGAATCAAAGTAGCGCCCGCCGATGGTGCGGAGCAGACTCCCGGATGGAATGTCCCAGATCTTGATACAGTCGTCAACTCCAGCCGAAACAAGTCGGTCGCCGGATTTGTTGAAACGAACCAGATTGACAGCCCGAGTGTGACCCCGAAGGTTGACCTGCCGGGCACCCGAGTTGACGTCATAGAGCCCCATCTGTCCGCCGTGGGCACCGACAGCGATGGTACCGCCCCCGGGATTAAAGTCGGCCGTGTAGGTCCATCCCTGATTGGTGATTTGAACGGACAAGTGCTCCCGTCCGCTGTAGATGTCCCATATCTTGACGGAACCATCCTCGCTGGTCGTGACCAATCGATTGCCTTCCTCGTTGAAACGGACCGAGCGGACCTTCTCTGAGTGTCCGCGCAGAGTTTGAATGAGCTGCCCGCCGGGAATCCCCCAGATCTTGGCATCATTGCCGGATACGGTGGCCAGGCTGCTGCTGTTCGGGCTGAAATCGGCGCAGAAGACATGGCTGGGATGATTTCCGATATTGAGAACCATCTGTCCCGATTTCGCGTCCCACACTTTGGCGCTGTTGTCACCGGAGGCGGTGACGACATAGCGGCCGTTGGGGCTGAAACCGGCCCGGTAGATGCGGTTGGAATGCCCACTCAGGGTGTGAAGGAGAACAGGCCGCGTGTCCTCCTGTGTTTGCTTCTGGGCTGCGGTTTGAGCGCCAAGCATCAGGGTCGCTTCCGTCCAGACGGCCCAGTCGCTGTCTGCGGTCAATCCCGCATTGACATGAAGAACAAGGTAACCGGTCATTCCGGCGGCTTTTTCGAGATTATATTCGTAACTGTCGATTTTTCCGTCGTAGCGGGCCTGAAAGGAGCCGAAGGGAATCCGGGCACCGGATTCCTGCCGGCCACCTCTGGCGGCGAGCAGCGCGTCTTCCTTCATGAAGTAAACGGTAAACATCACGCCATCCGACCGGTCCGCCCCTTTCATGAAACCGCCGGCAACGACGATCTTTCCGCCGTTCGCCGGAATGCTGACGGCGCGGTAAAATCCGTTGACGGCGCCGCCTCGGGTCCATTCGGGATGAGTGAACAGAACCTGCTTGTATGTATTCCCGTCCTCCAGAACGACGTCCGTTTCATATTTGACCGACCCGGCCTGCCGGCCGTCCTCACCAAAGCGCAGTTCAAAGTTTTCTCCATTCAACCAGCGCGCCTCGGGCGCTTTCTTTATCAGGTCGACGGTTTGTCCGATAAGAAAGGGAGAAATGATAAAAAGGCAGATGAAACAAACGACGATCCTTGTGGTTCTCATGATTTCCTCCTCTTTTACCGCCCGATCCTGCTGCCAAGGTTTTCAACAGCGGCCGGCCGACATTTTTAAGCTATCAACTTTTTGCGTAACAGTCAACAGAAGGGGTCAACAGATGGAGAAATTCAATCCTTTTTATAGTTCAGATTATTCGCCTCGATGTTGGTTCCCATGATTTTGTGCAGTTGGGCCAGCGCGATTTTGTAATCGGTGATGGCCTTGATTTCACCCACCCGGGCGTCGGCCAGGTCTCTCTGGTAGGAGAGAAGCCACTGGCTGCTCTCCAGGCCCAGCTCGTATCGCTGCCGGACGGCTTCAAGATGTTTTTCCACCATGATGGTGTAATGCTTCGCCGTCTGAATCTTGACGGCCAGGTTGTCCAGTTCCTTGTAGACCTGAAGAAGATCGGCTTCGATCTCACGCCGCGTGCGCTCCAGCTTCAGCTCGTTCTGTTCCTGCTGAATCTTCGCCTGAACAAGATTGGAGCGGGAGAAGAAATCGGCGAAGGGAAGCGAGACATTCAAAGTCAGAGACCAGTTCTGATAAGTCCTGCTGAGGGATTCGGTGAGAGAATCCCAGCGGCTGCCGACGACCTGATCGATAATCACATTCGTCAGAGGATTGTTGCCCAGATAGACATTTC
>JAHIPL010000031.1 GCA_018894615.1 Acidobacteriota bacterium
GACAAAATTTTCCGGTTCTTTTAAAATAAAAAAAAACCGGCAGCATTTTCTGATGGTGAAGGGGAGACGATCCGATGAAAAAGAGATTTTGTGTGGCCGGTATCCTGATGATAGTCCTTTCAGGGGTGGGCGAAGCCCGCACTTCTTCCCGAAGCCTGAGCCTTCGCTTTTTCGGGGCGTGGGGACCTCAGGGGATTGGTGATTTTAATGCCTTCCAGATGGACACTCAGGCCTATTACGATTCTCTTCTTTTACCGGTTGGATTCGTCAGAGAAGCTTCTCTCCCTGGGATCCGTTCCAACGCGGAATACCGCATCGAGTTTATGGCAAATCTGTCCGAACGTTTCTCCCTTGGCCTGGGACTGGGAATTCTTCAGGGGAAAACGGATGCTTCCGCTGCCTGGGATCATCCGGACTACGGCGGGCTGTCTGTTGACAGCCGAATCGGGCTGGATGCCTTTCCCATCCTTGCCGTCGGGGCCTATGTTTTCCCTCTGTCCAACGGCTTAAATTTATATGCCCGAATCGGAGCGGGAGCGTTTCTCTACAGCGGCCGGATGGATTACTCGGAAATATCCCGGGTGGAGGGATCGTACTGGACCTTCTCAAGCAATCTTGATGTCAGGGCAGGCGGTTTTGGATTGACGGCCGGATTGGGGCTGGAACGGGAATTGGGTTCCGGAATTCGAATCTTTGTGGAGGGGGGCGGCCGCCTGGCCCGGTCGGGGGGGCTGAAAGGCCGTTATTACTACAGCGGCTCACGAACCGCCGGTTTCGAAGGGGACGGCGTTATCTGGTATTACGAATATTACGACCGCAATGCCGATTCCTTCCTTTCAGGGATCACCTGCGGTGAGAGGCCGGATGGGGAGAACCTACGGAATATTCATCCCATGCGCATCGACTTTTCCGGCCTTTGTGTCCGGATCGGAGTACGGTTGAGTCTATTTGACTGGGAAAGATGATTTAAAAACAGCTCTCCGTTTTTTTTCTGGGATTGAAGGATATTTCGTTTTATAATCAAGAAGATTTGCCCCAACAATGAAGGGAGTTTCAGCATGAGCAGATCATCGCGACTCGTTTATCCCGCCCTTTGTATTATGGTCGCCACGGGGATGCTTTCCTGTAAAAAAACCACAGAGCCGGTGACCCCGGCTGATCTTGTGCTTAAAAACGGAACGATATGGACGGCGGAAGATAGCCGTCCGCAGGCGTCCGCCCTGGCTGTCAATGGGAAGATTATCACGGCGGTTTGCGGCACGGATGCCGAAGTCGAGAAATATATCGGTGAATCGACTCGGGTGATTGATCTGGAGGGCCGCTTTGTCACTCCCGGCATCATCGACGGGCATGTCCATTTCAACCGCGCCGGGGCGTTGATCAATGATGCCAATCTGATGACCGTCTCCGACGAGGAGGGCCTTCGGGCCGAAATGACGCGGCTAGTCGGCATCCTTGACGATGGGGAGTGGATCACGGAGGGTCTCTGGGGCGCCTATGAACAGTGGTCCCTGGGTGATGCCGGCCGGACCGCCGGAAAACGCAGGAAGCCCTGGCGACCCCACCGGGATATGATCGACGACATCACCGGAGATCACCCCTGTTTTATTTGCCGGTATGACGGCCAGGAATGGCTGGCGAATACGGCGGCGTTGAAGGCGGCCGGCATGGACAAAGGGCTGTTTAACGGGATGGTTTTTGACAGCAGGGGGAATGCGTCGGGCATCATTGTTCGCCCGTCGCCCGCATATGACAAAATGGTGAATGCCGTGCGGCCGAAATCGGAAAAGCGCCTCCTCGATGAAAACCGGGCGGCCCTCAAAGCACTGCGGGAAGCGGGAATTGTTGAAGTTCACGACATCGCCAAGCCCGATCAAACGGAACGCTTCGTCAAACTTCAGCAGGACGGTGAACTCACCTGCCGGGTGTGGCTTCGGCCCGATCTTTCCCTGGGCACGGAGCTGAAGGAAAAGGGCATGACCATGGGGCTTCACCCCACCTCGGGGGAGAAGGACGGCTGGCTTCGCTACGGTGCGCTCAAGGGATACATCGACGGCATCATGGGAACCCATGGCGCCCTCTTTTTTCAACCCTATGACGACCAGCCGGACAACTACGGCCACTGGAGGACTCACACGTCCGATGATCCTCCTTCTTTTAAAAAAGGGAACATGGAAAAGATGTACAACCTGATCAGGGCCGGCCTGGATTCCGGTTTTGTCCCCAATGTGCATGCCATCGGGACGCGGGGTGTGGCTGAGATGCTGGATCTTTACGAGCGGCTCAAAAACGAAGGGGCGAACCTCACAGGCTTCCGCGTCATTCATGCTCAGGTCATCCGTCCGCAGGATTTCCCCCGCTTCAAGGCCCTCAATGTGATCGCTGAAATCAATCCCTACCATATCTCCGATGACATGCGCTGGATGGAGGAAAGAATCGGACATGAGCGCTGCAGGGGGGCCTATGCCTTCCGCTCACTTCTCGATATTGGAACAAAACTCAGCTTTGGTTCGGACTGGCCGGGAACGAGTGCCGCTCTTTATCACATGCACCCAAAATACCTGATTTATGCGGCCGTCACCCGGCAGACATTGAACGGAGAGCCGGCGGAGGGATGGTTCCCGGAAGAGAGGATCACGGTGGAGGAAGCGCTTCGCGCCTACACCATCAACAATGCCTTTGCTGCCTTCGAAGCGGATATCCGAGGATCGATGAAAGAAGGGAAACTGGCCGATCTCACGGTGTTTGACCGGAACCTGTTGACCATCCCGCATGCGGAGCTGCTGAAGGTGGAGGTCACACACACCATCATCGACGGGAAAATCGTATTTCAGAGATAACCGTTCACATTATATTTTTGTCAACTTGATCCTCCCTGAGATGGCGATGGTGATGGTGTAGAGGCCGGCTGAATTCGATATTTGAATGGTAGCCAGATTGGACACTGTTCCCGCAGGATGAAAAATGGGGCGGTTGTTGGCTTCAATATTCACGCCGTCAATAAAGGACGTCATTTTTCGCTCCCAATCACCTTGTTCCGGTGAGTAGAGGTCAAGGGTGCAGCTTCCCCCATCAAAGGTCACTCTGACCTTGCGTCCTTCAAAAACCGCCTTGTAGCGGGCGCTGTAGAGCCGGGACTGGATTTCCCGAGCGCCGTTCTCCAGAAGTGTTGCGGGCGAATGAGAGGGATAGGCCGCGGCCCATAAAATCAGAAGCAGTCCCAGTATTAATAATCCGACCAGTAATTCCAGAAGGCAAAATCCATGGTCCCTCCCGGTTGCCTTCATCTCATTTCACCTCTTGCGTCACGGGAGGGTATTCCCGCCAGGCGTTGATTTTAAAGGAGGAGGTGAAGAGGACCGGCACTTTTGTTCGAATCGTTTCCGCCCAATAAAGGCTGGAATTGTCCATCCTCTCATCAGGGATGATGTCGATCCGGTTTTGCGGACTGTCGAGGGTGGAGGCATGAAGGCCGCCCAGAATGGTCAGGTTCCTTCCAGTCCCGCTCATTTTAAATCCCTGGCCGACCGCCGTCACATCAGCCTGAATATAGAGATCGGACGGGGCGTAAGGATCGATGGTGATGAGACCCTCGTCCGGCTGAAGATCTCCCTCTCCTCCGCGGCAAGCAAAAAGATTCAGTTGGGAGCGGGAGTACTTCAGATAGGGGATGCCGTTTTTCCAGCAAAGCCCCTGCTGCAGAAGATTGGAGGAGATGATGATTTGTTCCGGTGAAACAATGGTCAGCTGAATTCCATTCATCAGGCAGGGGGTCAGCGGCGGGGGCCAATCCATCGGTGTGGCCGCCTCTTTCTCCTGGAGAGAAAGAACGCTCCCATCGACAAAAACGACACCCCGGGGCAGACCGGCAAAGATGAATTCCTCTTCGGGGGTCTGAAACTCCGTTGTGAGTTCGGATGGTGTGATGCGAAGGTTCCATTCCCTTTCATCCTGAGTGAAGGTCATAACCTGGGACTTGCCCTCCAGGCCGAGCGACATCCGGTCGAGATCCCCCTGAACAAAAACGCCACCGAGCCCGAGATCATCCCTGATCAGATAGACCGCCTCGGGAACAGGATCATTCGACTCCTCAAGCCCCAGGGCGTCTCGAAGAGTGGAGTTGCTGAGATCTCCGGGCTCGAGAAGACGGATTTTCAGAGCACGGCCGAGTTGGGGAAGCGCGCTGTCGGGAAGGAGCCCCTTTATTCTCGAAGGGCCATGGGAGGAAAACAGACTGTTTTCAGCCGCCGCGATCCGCACTTCCGTACGGTTCTCTTCGTTGATGTTTTCCAGGATGGCCGGAACGGCGGCGAGTGGAACAAATCCCAGCAGGATTTGAAGCGAAGCTTCGAGAGAGGTGGTTTTGGATACGGGGAAAAACCGGATTGTCCCCTCGCCAAAAAAACAAAGACTGGTTTCAACGGCGAAACAATCATCATCCGATGTGTTCTCCCGTGTCTGCCCCTCCATTCCGGATTTCCAGACCATGCGGCCGTGTTCCTCGGTCTCCACCGCATGGAAGTCGATCCCATAGAGGCTGTTCAGCCAGGACAGGTCCCCCTTGCTCATCTCGCTCCAAAGAGAATCCACCTCCCCTTCCGTTATCTCCTGGAGAAGGGGAACTTCAGGCAGGTTTTCAGCGAAGGAAAAAAAGGCTCTTTTCGCTCCATTTTCCGCCGCCGTTTCCAGCAGGTACAGATTCTGCCTGTAGCTGCAGGTTAGGCTGAAGAACTGCGTTGCATAAAGAAGACTCAAGCCCAGTGCCGAAAAAATGAAAAATAGGAAACTGGCGAGGATGGTGAACGATCCCCGTTGTTTAGGGTTTTTCCCCAGCAGCGGATATCCGGTGAGGGGCCATGTTTTTTGGGAAAAAGTTCCTTTCATACATCCGCTCCTTGTTTTTATTCATAGTCAGTGAAAGGGACAGTAGATTGCTTAAGGGGTCATAGTCGCACTCAAAGGTGTTTACTTCGAGGCAGAGCGGTTGGGCCGGGCTGGCGTTAACTTTTCGGCGCAGGATATCAAGTTCATCGTCCAGATAGAATCGAAGTGTTTCCACCGCAATGAGGGTGGACTTCCCTTTTATATAATAGTGGGAGAGGCCTGAATCCAGTTCCAGCCCGTCTTTTTCGACACGCAGCAGCGTTTTTGTCTCTCCCTCCCGTTCATTGAGAAGACAGATGGTCCAGCCTTTTTTGAAATCCGATGTGTTTACGAGAGCGATCCAGTTCTGGCCGGGAAACAGATCATTCGGGGGCTGCAGCATGAACTCCGCAGAGTGTACGGTCAGCCCTCCGCCGTCTGTTCCGATGCCGTTCAGAAGGCCCTGATCGATGGCTTGTATCAGCCCGAGCCCGGCGCGGGAAGCCTCCATTTGAATTTTGTCCAGAGATAGTGCGGCCGCCGTTTGGGTTTCCATCTCCGTTCGTTGAATGGCGTTCTGTTTTTTTGCGGACTGAAAAACTGCCATGGAGGAAATATAAAGAAGCAGAAAAACCGATGTTGAGAGAAGCACTTCGAAAAGGGAAAAACCCTTCGAATCGAGTCCGGCGTTCCGCATGGGTCAGAAGCCCAGCCTTTGATCGAGATAAAGGAAAAAGCGGACAGCCCGCTCCGGCCGTCCGGCGGGAAAACACTGCAGCGACACCGCCTTCAGTTCCGGGGATTCATCAGAAACGGTCCACCGGACCACAAACGGTCTATCCATTCCATCGGATAGATTCACTTCGGAGTCCGTCCCGTCCTGCAGATCGCCGGCTGTAAAGGAAAATGATCGGAACAGTTCCAGCCGGCGGGAAGCGAGGACGGCGGATTGAAGCCGTGAATCGCTGTGAAAGGCGGACAGGCGGGAGTACAAAAGAATCTGTCCCAATCCGAGAACAAGGATGGCGATGAGAGCCGATGCGACCAGGAGATCGATCAGAGAGAATCCCGACGTCTGCAGCGGTTTGTCCAATCCGGACTCATTCCTTCTATCTTTTGTTCTTGTCTTCATGACTCCCTGAATAGCCGGAATCATGCCATTTGAATCAGCTTTTTGTCAGCGGCCTGCAGGTGGATGAGGGCGGCGGAGGAAAAAATTCCGTTGACGAATGTGGACATTTCCTATCCAAGGCGGAAACAGATGTTGACAGAAGGAAACATATCCGGTGAAATACGGTTGTTCTTCTCAAGAGGAATACGTCATGATGCAAGAAAAAACCGGGGATTCTCTGAAAAGTAAGGATGAACGGCGGCTCTATTCCGACATGGCCTGGATCTGGCCCATCGTCAGTCCACCCGAAGACTATGTCGAGGAGTGCGGCGTGTATGCCCGCCTTCTTCATCAGCACGCCCACATCCCCGTCCGCTCCCTTCTCCATCTGGGCTGCGGCGGTGGTCACCATGACCACTCCCTTAAAAGTTTTTTTTCTTTGACGGGAGTGGACATCAGTCCCGCCATGCTGGCCCTGGCGCAGCGGATCAACCCCGAAGTCTCTTATGAACAGGGTGATATGCGCTCGGTTCAACTGGACCGTCTCTTCGACGCCGTCGTGCTCCTGGATTCGGTGGGATACATGAAATCCGAGGACGAACTGGCGGCCGCCTTTCGCACGGCCCATCATCATCTCCGTTCCGGAGGCGTTCTTTTGACAGTGGCCGAGGACCGGAGCGACAGGTTTGTTCAGAACGGGCTGGGATTTTCACTGCACAAACAGGGCGAAGTCGAAATCGTGTTCATCGAAAACACCTATGATCCCGACCCGGCCGACACCGTGATGGAAAAAACCTTCCTTTACATCATCCGGACAAAAGGGGCGCTTGAGGTGGTAACGGACAGGCATGAGTGCGGTCTTTTTCCACTGAGAACATGGCGGCGGCTTTTGTCTGAATCCGGATTCAAGGTGATCGAAGAGGAGTTCCGACTCTCAACACCGCCGGATGATCATGTTTATCCACTTTTTATCGGCCTCAAGAGATAGATGTCTTTTCGGCAAAATATCGGCTTAAAAAAAATGTAAATATAATGAATATTATCTTGACAATTTCTATCAATAACCCTATTATAAGCAAGCTTCCATACTCATTAGCCTTATTTTTAAGGTTACCAGTAGGTTTAAATTTACCTTTTTTTGCCGGAGTACAGGAGTTTCTTTCCAGGATGGAAAGAACTTAGATCTTTGAATAAAAGAGCGGAGCGACCTGAATCGAATCTAATTGTCAATTTTTACTTTGCTTTAGTTTATAGGTGCTCTTCGGAGCACTTAATTTAACTGGAGAGTTTGATCCTGGCTCAGAGTGAACGTTGGCGGCGTGCCTAACACATGCAAGTCGTACGATACCCAAGGAGCTTGCTTTTTGGGAACAGTGGCGAACGGGTGAGTAACACGTGAGTAACCTGCCCTCGAGCGGGGAACAACTTCGCGAAAGCGAAGCTAATACCGCATAATATTCCGGAGCATAAGCTTTCGGAGTCAAAGCTTTCGAGCGCTTGAGGATGGGCTCGCGGCCTATTAGCTAGTTGGTGGGGTAACGGCCTACCAAGGTGACGATGGGTAGCCGGCCTGAGAGGGTGATCGGCCACACTGGAACTGCGACACGGTCCAGACTCCTACGGGAGGCAGCAGTGGGGAATTTTGCGCAATGGGCGAAAGCCTGACGCAGCGACGCCGCGTGGAGGATGACGGCCTTCGGGTTGTAAACTCCTGTCAGAGGTGAAGAAATCTTCGGATTGACGGTAACCTCAGAGGAAGCCCCGGCTAACTACGTGCCAGCAGCCGCGGTAATACGTAGGGGGCGAACGTTGCTCGGAATTACTGGGCGTAAAGGGTGTGTAGGTGGCTGAGCAAGTCAAGGATGAAATCCCGAGGCTTAACTTCGGTACTGTCCTTGAAACTGCTTTGCTTGAGGATGGTTGAGGAAGACGGAATTCCCGGTGGAGCGGTGAAATGCGTAGATATCGGGAGGAACACCTGAGGCGAAGGCGGTCTTCTGAGCCATTCCTGACACTGAAACACGAAAGCTAGGGGAGCGAACGGGATTAGATACCCCGGTAGTCCTAGCCGTAAACGATGGGCACTAGATGTTCCCGCTTATTGTGGGAGTGTCGAAGTTAACGCGTTAAGTGCCCCGCCTGGGGAGTACGGTCGCAAGGCTGAAACTCAAAGGAATTGACGGGGGCCCGCACAAGCAGTGGAGCATGTGGTTTAATTCGATGCAACGCGAAGAACCTTACCTGGGCTTGAAC
>JAHIPL010000201.1 GCA_018894615.1 Acidobacteriota bacterium
CCCATCTCTGGATGGAGGACAGGGGGTATTTCCGTGTCCACATCCACCTTGTCGAACACCGGCACGGCTTCGACGAGGACGCCATCCTGGCCATGGGAGGAAACACCCAGGCCATTCTGTCCGGCATTGCGGACGACAGCCCGGCGGCCCGCATCATCGAAACCGTCCTCGAACGGCGGAAGGAGCACGGTGTCTCCACCATCAGCGGCACACTTTACCCTCCCTACCCGAAAAACACCTTTCAACACCCCACGATGGACGATCCCTATGAATACCAGAACGGCGCCCAATGGGACTGGTTCGGCGGGCGGCTGATTCAGGCGATGTTCGAGGGGGGATTTGCCTCAACCGCGCGGGACGAACTACTCGCCATCGCGAAAAAGGTCGTTCAAAACGGGGGGTTTTATGAGTGGGACAACAAGGAGGGGGTGGGAAGGGGAAGCGCCTATTTTGCCGGGAGCGCAGGCGTTCTGGCCAAGGCGCTGGTGGAGGGATATTTCGGAGTCAGGCTAAGTGCGCGGGAGCTGGGCCTGACCGTTCGTCTCGGGCGGGAGAGCGGAAAAATTCATGTCCGCCTGCCCGCCGCGGGTGTTTTTGCGGGGTATACCTACGATTTTGACGAAGACCATGAGACAATCCGGCTGCAAGTTTCCAGCTCTTTTTCAAAAAAAGGAACCGTAAGGATCCTTTCACCATGGGAATCAGACCAAACCACGAAGAATATAAATATTTCCTCCCTGAAAATTACGAAGGACTCGGGAAAAAACATTCCTTATCAAATCGAAAAGAGAAACGGTGAAACCTACTTCGTTTTTTCACTGGACATGGGAAACAGCCGTATCGTCCTTCAATTCCGGGAAGAGGAAGGAAACAGAAACTGAGGAATTTCCCAATCACCCCGGCCGCTTTCCCCTGAAATAGGGCAAGCCCACAGCCACCCCCAGGTTCCTGGGATCGGGGATTCCTTTATCCCTCTGTGGATTCCACGTCCTATCCACTTCGATCAGCAGAATCACTCGACGGCCCATCATCTCATGAAGGTCGTAACTCTTTGTCTCCCAGGCATCGTTTATCAGCTCAAACTCATCCAGATCGACTTTTCTGTGAAAGGAATCCACGATCAGGCGCAGACGGACACCCACCGGCTTTTGCCGGACATCGGGATGGGAGACGTGCATGGGAAGAAACAGATAGGGTTTTTTAACGTCAATCAAAAGGCCCGCAGTCTTTCCCGTCCAGTGAAAGCGTCCAACTTCCGGATTTCTTTCTTTCACGTACAGGCCAAACTGTTGAAACAATCCCAGGGACCGGGTCCGGTTTTCGATGGAGAGGGAATGGAACGAATTCCACAGATGAACCCCTCCCAGTAAAAATACAACCAAACAAGCAGCAGTGATTCTTGCCCCGCCTCTTTTTTGGTCGGATAAGCCTTTGGGCTCTCTCTCTCCTATCGTCAGATATACGGCCAGAAAAATCCAGAAGATATATCCGACCTCGTAACTCCAGATATAGGTGTGGAAAAAAAGATTGACGGCATAAACGATCATTCCGGCTGAAAGCCCGACAATCCACGCCCCGTCGGAATCCGCCCCATACGCCCCCGGCAGGATTCTTCTGAATCGGGTATAGAGAACAACCCCAATCCACAGAAGAAGCAGGAGGCCGGCGAAACCCAGTTCCGCACCGGCATGGAGCCAGTAGTTTTCGGCCGACTGCGACACTTCCCGGCTTCGATATTCCGTATTAAAATTGGAAAGCTCGATGATGTAGGCTCCACATCCGACGCCCGTCAGCGGGTACTGTCCCATCATCCGGACCGCTGATTCCCAAAGACGGCCTCTCCAGCTGGCCATCAGCTGCAGCGGGCCTTCCTTGAACATGTAGTTCAGGCGGGAAAGTGTGGACGATTGATTTTCCTGTCCGCTTTGAAAACCAATATATCCGCCGACAAGGGCCAGCACCACCAGAATCACAATTCCGGCCGGGCGGGCGCGGGAACGGCGAATGTCCCCTCCTTGATGGATACGGCGGGCCGCCGTGCGGTTGACAGAGAAGATAAAGACGGCGGCAAGCAGGATCGAGACCAGGGCTCCTTTGGACCCTGTGAAAAAAATAAGAATAACCATAGGGACAAAAGGCACGTACAGCCATCGAAATGCCGCACCGCACCCCGGCCGTGAAGCCAGGCCGAGGAGAAGGGACGCCGCCATCGCCAGAGCGACACCAAAGGAAAGAGAATCCTTGAATGTTCCGCCGACAAGATCATGCCCGAAGCTGATCATGCTGTTGCCCCACTCCCTACCCGTCAGAAGCTGTATGCCTCCAACAATCGAGGACAGAAAAACAGAAGTGATAAGAAAAAAAACGGCCCTGCGGCCTTCGGACTTGGTGTGCAGCAGGGTCCCGGCCAGAAGAAAAACGGAGAACGCCGACAGATAGCTGAGCGTCGTAAACACAACACTCATCATGGCCCCCCCGGCTGACACCCCAAAGGTATTGGTGACATAATCAAAAAACGGGCGGTCCAGGAAGGGGAAAAAATCAGCATAGCGGAAAAACGTGATGATTCCCGAAAGAAATACCCATCCCAGGAACAAAGACAGGGGCAAGCTCAGTTTCCCCGCCCGGAAACCGAGCGGTTTACCAAATAGATATCGGACCAGAATTCCAAGAAAAAAGAAAAGAAACAAAACAAGAGCGGTCGGCGCATGGGGAATGTCCTCATGGATGCCGAAATAATAAGGAAAGTTGTTGATTAGAGGAACAAGAAAGATAAAAAGGTAAATTCCGGAACGTGGCCGGAACATGGTCAGAAAGGCCGTCAGTCCGAGAAGAGGGACAAGGAGGAGGAGGAAGGGCCGGACAAGAGGAACATATGTTTGAAAGAACAGAACCAGCCCCAGCCCGTAGATCAATACAATCAGAAGCCGGATAAATCGCTTCACTAACTCTTTCATTATGATTCCGGAGGGGTATCTCTCTCTGATGAAACCTTTTCGACAATCATTTCTTCTATCTGGACGTTTCGGTCAAGTTTTTCAAGAAGATTGTAGTAATCATTGAGGTAAAGGAGCCGCATCCGTGCGGTTTTACAACCGGACAGATGAAAAGAGAATGTTCTAGAACTGAATGTTGTGTCCACATTGTAATCGGCAATGAGCAAACGATCCAGATACACCTGAAGCCGGGCTGTTTCCCCGAGCACACGGTTTCCGCCGGCCGTTACGGTCAGGCGGTAGGCGCCGGCAGAAAGATTCAGGGGATGGGACCGGATGAGGCCCTCTTCACTCATGTGAATATTTCCGCGTTTCACATCCATCCTACCAAAAAAGTTTTCCTTCCCGAGGCGCAGTCGGTCATTGACGGAAAGCGCCTCCTCATCCCGCATGGGGGCGGATAATACAACCGTCAAAAACACGCCCAGCGCGACCAGAAAAAGAACGGCGGCCGTCCATCTCTTTCCCGAGAAAGTAAACCTCTCAAGGACGGTCCGAAACCTCCCTATCCGCCCGAAAATCCGACAGCCGAGAACGCTCAAAAGATAGGCGGCACCCATCAGCCAAAGCAGATAGGCTCCGAGGATTAGCCAGTGGACAGAGTATCCTTTCATTTTGCCGTAGCTCTCTTTTGGAAGGAATCCGTTTTTTCCACATGAAGACAAAACCGAAAGAGGGCGGCCAGCAGAGCAAGGGCCGCCCAGAAAAACACGCCCATTTTTGCCCCCAAAGGGATGGAATCTCCCAGGCCAAAAACAATGTGCGCAAAAAGACCGCTCGAAAGACCGAGCGCGGCGGTTTTCATCCACGAAAAAGAAGCCCTTTTCCATATAAAAAAAGCCATATAAAATGCCGAAATCCACAGGGAGATCAGGGCGACAAAAGCGGGAAGCCCCATCTCAGCAGCCGTTTGAAGGGCATGGTTGTGAACATGAGAGAGGGTGTATCCCACTTCCGGATGGCTGCGGATGCGGTTCATCCCCACTCCCGTGAAAGGATCGCGACTGATTGTTTCCAGGGCAAATCCCCAGAGATCCAGCCGGAGTCCCACCCGGTCTTTGGTTACTTCCAATTGTCGGCTCGTGCTTTCCATCCCCAAAAATGAAAATATGGTCCCAATTAGAATGGCTATCAACAAGAATCCTATCAGCCGGGACTTTCGACCGGGAAGAAGGAAAAAGAAAAGACCGGCGGCGAGCCCGCTCCAGCTCCCCCGCGACTGGGTCAGCAGAACTGCTAGAGCCATAAAAAAGGCTCCTCCCCAGAAAACGACTCGGTCCCCGAGGGGAGAAAAAAAAGCCATCCTCGAGCCTGAGCGAAAAAACTCAAACAAAACGACTGCGATCGCCGCAGGCAGGACGAGGACAAGAATGCCACCGGCGGCATTGGGATTTAATCCCTCTTCGAGGCCGGGAATACCAAGATCAATCTGGGGCAGGAGGGATGTCAGTTTAAAGAGAAATCCCATCTGCTTGACATTGTAACGGAACATGGTCAGCAGGGAGAGAAGACCAAAGAGTCCCCCTCCGAATACGAAGAGCAAATATCCCCAACGCAGCAGCTTTTCCGTTCGACAGAGGGCAACTAGACCGTAAAGTACGGCAATTCCAAAAACGAGACCGAAGGATTTGGGCATCGATTCCGCCCGTGTATTCGGAAGAAAACTAGAGACAACAATCTGGATAATCAGAATAAAAAGCGCCGCATCGTATGGAGTCCGGACAAAAAATTCCCCGCAGATCCATTTTCGGGAGATAAGAAGTACGGGAAGCAGGATAAGAATCCAAGAGCGGGAGGGCGAAGGAAAGAGAAAAAGGGGCGAAGCAGCCAGAATGAGAAAAAAAACGACGGCATCAAAACAAGAAGGTGTAAAAATGGAAAGATGTCGATTTTTTTCAGCCATGACTCGTTTTGCAGAGAGGTCCGTCTATCCCCTGCGAAAGAAATTCTTGAATGTCTTCAGTATGATACGAAGATCAAAAATGAGATGGGCATGATAGACGTAGTAGAGGTCATATTCAAGTTTTTCCCTGGAGGCTTTCAGCGATGACGCGTAAGGATAGGTCACTTGTGCCCAACCGGTCAATCCGGGGCGCATGAAATGACGGAGGGAATAATAGGGTATTTTTGCGTTGAACTCCTCGACAAAAACAGGCCGTTCAGGACGGGCGCCCACCAGGCTCATCTCCCCTTTCAGGACGTTGAAAAGCTGCGGCAGCTCATCGAGGTGAAGACGGCGGAGAATCCGACCGACCGGAGTGATGCGGATGTCGTTTTTTTCCGCCCAAACAGCCCCCTGTTCCTCCGCTCTATGAATCATGGAGCGGAACTTGTAAAGCCGGAACTGCTTGTTGTTTCGCCCAATCCTCTCCTGCATATAAAAGACGGGCCCACGCGAGGTCAGCTTTATGGCAAGGACAATGAGAAAACTTAGAGGCAGCGTCAGAATCAAGATCAGAAGCGAGGTGGTCACATCCATAACCCTTTTGATCTTGATCATGGCGCTGCTCTCCGACCAGCGGAGGCCCCGAGCCTTCAGGAACCATACTTGTGAGATGTAGTCAATGGGGATCCGCTTCTCCAGTTCCTGATAGAGATCCGGCATGTCGACGATTTCAACCCCCCCCAAGCGGAGAGCCATCAGTGTTGCCCCGATCTTCGCCGTCTCCTCGAAATGAAGGGCCGTGACAATCACATCGATGTTATTTTCGTAGCAGACCTTTTCCAGAGCTTGAAGATCCCCGAGGAGAAGGCGGCTGGCCTCCTCATCCTCCGAATGCCCCCCGAGATATCCGATCAGCTCAAAATCGGCGGTATGATGGGCAAGAACCCGGGCCATTTCGGCACCGCCCTCCCCGGCACCGCAAATCAGAAGTCGTTTCGGTCTAAAAAGGTACTTCAGGAGATGATGAAAGAGGAGGCGCAGCCCGAATGCCAGAATCAGAATACTGATGTTAGCGAAGATAAAAATTCCGCGGCCGATGGGATCGAGGAACAGACCGTAATTGAGAAAAGAAACCAGCATCGCCCCTGCCAGCACACCGCCCACCCAACCGGCGAGAGAAAAAAAACTCAGATAATCCTTCTTCAACTCATACAGATTGAAAAGATAAAAGATGAATATATACCCGATCGTGACCAGAATGAGAGATACCGAAGGAACCTTGACGGACAACTCACTGAAATTTCCGAACCGAAGGTAGTGCCCCAGAACAAAGGACAGGGGGATAAAGACAAGATCCCCGATCAGGATCAGGATGTTGCTGTTACGTCGTGTCAGTTTCATGGGTTTCTATATGATATTTTTTTTTGAGTGATATATCCAGCCGGCTGATGTAGACCAGGCCTAGAATGATTTTGGGCAGAAAGGCCGTCACATGGAGAACCAGCCCATAAGCCAAGGCCGCATCCTTCTCTACGCCGAACCAGCTGAGGGCCAGAATAATGACATACTGGAAAATCCCCACCTTTCCCGGCGTGGACGGAGGAAGGTTGGCGACCTGCAGAGCGAGCAGAACGACCAGCGCCGCGCCTGGAGAGAGCTGCAGACCGAAGGCGAGAAAAAGGATGTAGTTGGTCAGCACCATCCCCAGCACAAAAACGAAGGTCAGCAGAACAAGAGGCAGCACTTTGCGGCTGTCCCGGAATAGGGCAAAAGGCTGCAGACCGCGTTCGAAAAAATCGTTGAACCTGTCCCGGAACCGCCCCGGCAGGATCCGGGCAAAAGATCTTCCCGCCCGAAGAATAAATTCCCTCTTCCATGTGAGAAGAACAATTACGGCAAGCACGGCCAGGCAGAGGAAAATCGCAATGCGGGTTCCCTGAAGCCCCTCTTTTAAGGCCAGAAGGGGAGGTACCACGGCCCAGAACGCTACAAAAACGATAAAATCCAGACCTTTTTCGATCACCACAGTTCCAGTGACATGAGCACCGGAAAGGCCGAACTGCCGGGATCCCAGGTATATGCGCAGCACATCACCGAGCCGGGCCGGCATGATGATATTGCCGAACTGGGATATGATATTGAGCTGAAACAGCTTCCCGAGCGAAAGCGGGGTGTCGGCGTCGAGAAGGATCCGCCAGCGGATACCCAGCGCATAGACAGTAGCCAGAGGGACAACCAGAGCCAACGCTGTCCACCACAGGTTAATCCGCCGCAGGCTGTCCCAGAGAACGGGCCAGCTGATGTCTTTGAATGTC
>JAHIPL010000202.1 GCA_018894615.1 Acidobacteriota bacterium
ATTGTGTTTTTCAGGCTCAACGGCCGAATTCCGGCGCTTAAGGACACCTGGTGGTTCATTCTGATTATTCCCCTCGTCATATCGGGATTGATCTCCCGCGGAGCCGGCGGCGCCTCTCTGGGACGCCGGCTTTTTATCGGGATATTCGGCGGGGCGGTCACGGCCCTGCTTTATCAGATCTGTCAGAGCGCTCTGTTGCCGGCCGTCCTTTCCCTCTCCCCGGATCCTATCCCCTTCATGTCTCTGGCGGGAAAAACCCTCCTCGCCGCCTTGTGGAAAATGTTCCTGTTTACATTTCCAGCCGCACTGGGCGCGGTATGGATGGAAACCCGTCCTGTGAAGTTGTAGGATTATTGAATGTCGACGACTGCCCGCTCCCCCTCCCGCCCCAATGAATTCTGAGCGGACACGCCGTAACGGTAAGCCGTTTTCCCATCCACGTTTCGGACCTGAAATTCAAACGTGTCGCTGTTGAGAAGCTGAAGCAGCCTCCAGGTCCCGGCCTCAAAGATGTACACTTTATAACGGTCAATGTCGATGTTGTCCGGGTCAGCCTGCCAGGCCAACGTATTGATGTATTCTTTCTGGGACAGCGACCGGTTGAGATCCATTTGTCCGGAGAGCTGACGGGGAGGGTAGATGATCCTCTCGAAATTGGCCTGGATCATCATGTCTGAATTGACGGTCAACCGAAGAGGATCGGTTGTCGATTGGCCGGCCGGAACATTTCCCGTCCAGAGAAGAAACCGGAAATGCGGATCCGGAAAAGGCCGGATTGTCACAACCGTGATGTTCTGATAGGCATAATTTCCCGGTGCCGGTTGTGTCGTCCCTCCTTCTCCGGCCTGAATGGAAAGCGAGAGGGCCTGAGCTGGACTCAAGGCTCGCGCGGCATTGATCCGGGATCCGGTCAGCGTCAATCCGGCCATGGAAGAGATGGGATCACTCCGATAAAGGATCCTGTTTTTCAATTCCATATACGACCAGTTTGGATTGTATGATTTAAGGAGAGCGGCCAGGCCGGCTACGTGGGGAGACGCCATGGACGTGCCGCTGTACGAGGCATAAGCATTCTGGGGAATCGTGCTTCGGATGGCTGAGCCGGGCGCGGCGATATCGACCGAAAGATGACCGTAGTTGGAGTCGGTTGAAAGCAGGTCATTGCGGGTGGAGTTGGCGACGGCGATGATGTTGTCGTAATCATAGGATGAGGGATAGTGCGGATTCCCGTCGTTATCGGTTCCGTCGTTTCCAGCGGCAAATGCACAAAGGATTCCCGCGTTTCCGGCACGCTCGATCGCCCGCGCTTCGATCTGCGATGACTCGTAATCGCCATAGCTGCCGTTGATGATGTGGGCGCCCTTGGAAATAGCATAATTGATGCATTCGATTTCATCGGAGAGAGAACCTTCTCCGCCGCTGTCGATGAACCGCAGCGCCATGATGCTGGATGCCCAGCAGACGCCGCTCACTCCCGTCCCGTTGTCCCCTACGGCCGCGATGATGCCGGCCACATGGGAACCATGCCCGTCGTTATCCATGGGGTCTCCGCTGCCGGACACTGCGTCGATTCCAAAAACGTCATCCACATAACCGTTTCCATCATCATCCACTCCGTTTCCAGGCGTTTCCCCCGGATTCGTCCACATGTTGGCCCGCAGGTCCATATGGTTGTAATCGACTCCGGTGTCGATGACCGCCACCACGGCGGAGTGGTCTCCCGTCCATGTGTTCCAGGCTTCCGGAGCATCGATGTCCGCATCAGGTGTGCCGCTGTTTTGCCCGGTGTTGTGAAGCGCCCACTGAATACCGAAAAAGGGATCATCCGGAGTGCGCGCCAGACGAATCACCTTATCGGGCTCGACGATGGACACATAAGGGCTGCGCCTCAGTTCCTTGATGGTCTGCTCAAGATTCCAGTGGGTTTTGTAAAGGTAGGTGTCAACGAAACGATAGTGACCCAGTTCCTCCAGCCCGTAAAGATCTTCCAGCAGCGATTTGGCGAGGAGTTGAGTCGTCATTCCCAATCCTTCCCGATAAACGACAAGGACCTGATCCGGTCGGTAGAGGAGAGATTGGAATTCCTCGCCGCCGGCGGGACGAATCCGTCCTCCGGAGAGTGAGGATCCGCCCTGCACCAGACAGAACCCCAGCACCAGGCTGAGAGCCGCAGACATTCTTTTCATTCACCCGTCCTGTTGATTAAGAAAGAACTTGGAATTACAGCGCCCCCTGGCTCGCGCATCAACTCGCCGCCGCCATCAAGGACTAATTAAAAATCGGAGGCGCCTCTTCAGACCACCGTCAGCGGCATAAAAAGCCACCCTTTGTCCGGGGTAGATTCCGGTCCTATTCAGACAGAAGTCTCTTCAGCTCTTCTTTGAGAGGGGGAATCACCTGAAAAAGGTCCCCGACAACACCAAAATCGGCCATCTTGAGAATAGGGGCTTCCGAATCCTTGTTGACGGCAACGATGACCTTGGATGACGACATGCCGGCGACATGCTGAATAGCACCGGAGATGCCGAAGGCCATGTACAGATTGGGAGAAACGGTCTTTCCCGTCTGCCCGACCTGGTGCTGGTGTCCGATCCATTCCGAGTCGACGGCGGCACGGGATGCGCCGACGGCGGCATGGGGAAGAATGGCTGCCAGTTCCTTCAGGAGGGCGAAATTTTCAGGCCCCTTCATGCCCCGGCCTCCGGAAACGATGATATCGGCCTCTGTGACATCCAACTCGGCTCCTTCGCCCTTCAGGTATTCATCCACCCTGTCTCCAAACCGGTCTTCCGGAATAGACAGCTCTTTTTTGCTGATTTCCCCTTTTTGATCCGACGGTTCCATCGCCGGAAAGACATTGGGACGGAGGGTTGCCACCGCCGGAGAGGAATTGAAACGAAACGCCGCCAGGGCTTTGCCGGCATAGATCGGCCTCACAACCTCCAGCTGTCCCTCCTCGACAGAAGTGCGGATACAATCCGAAGCCACTCCCACTCCCGCT
This sequence comes from Acidobacteriota bacterium, assembly GCA_018894615.1. GTDB lineage: Bacteria > Acidobacteriota > Aminicenantia > Aminicenantales > Aminicenantaceae > JAHIPL01. Next base: position 3,002 of record JAHIPL010000202.1, read on the forward strand.
CCGGCCGCCACCCGGGGAGCCAGATCTTTCCCCATTGAACTGGCTGGAAACAGAACGACCGCCGGCTTGACCTCTTCCAGAAGCTGGAGGAGGGCGGCCGTATAGGCCGAGGGTGAATAAGAGGAGAGCTGGGGATGTTCCAGTAGGTGGACCTTTTTCGCCCCGTAGGTAAAAAGGTCCTCCGCCTGCCCCTCCAGGTTGGGCCCGATGAGCACGGCCTCAAGATTCACTCCCAATTCATCCGCCCGCCGCTTCCCTTCGGATAAAATTTCCAGATTGTATTTCTTTATCTGTCCGTCTCTGACTTCTATGAATACGAGTATCATGGATCCTCCTCTCAGATGACCTTGGCTTTTTCCCGCAGAAACTCAACTATCTTTTTCGCGGCGATGACAGGTTCGTCATCGATCACCGTCCCGGCCTGTCGTACCGGCGGGCTTTCAAGTCCCGTCATTTTCAACTGCGGGGCAAGGTCGGCGGCGGACAAACCCAGGTCTTCCACGGTCAACACCGGAATTTCCTTTCTCTTGGCCGCCATGATGCCCTTCAGGGTTTCATAGCGGGGCTCATTCAATCCCTTTTGAGCGCTGATGACGGCTGGAAGGGAGAAGGATACCTTTTCCGAGGCGCCTTCAATTTCTCTCTCCGCTGTCCCCCGATTTCCTTCAATTTCCAGCTTTGTCACCACATTGACCTGGGGCAGCCCCAGCAGCTCGGCCGTCATTGACGGGACCTGTGCATTATCCGCCCCCATGGACTGCCGCCCGAAGAGAAGAAGATCAAAATCCTTAAATTTTGTTTGAAGCGCTTTCGCTATCACTTTTGATGTCCTCAGGCCGTCGTAGGATTCGGGAGCCTCGTCCTTCAGAAGCACCGCATCATCCGCGCCCATTGCCAGGCATTTTTTCAAAATGACTTTGGATGTTTCCGCTCCAACGGAAAAAATGACCACCCTGCCCCCTTTCGCTTCCCGGAGCCTCAGAGCCTCCTCGACGGCGTACTCATCATAGGGGCTGAGCACAAAATTGAGCCCCTCTTCCACAATTGTCCTTTTTTCATGATCGATCTTGATCTTGGATTCCGTGTCCGGTACCCTTTTGACAAAGACAAAGAGATTCATCTATCCTCCTCTGCAATAATAAAACGTGTCGGCTCCGATGGATACGGAAATCATATCTCACCGGCAAAAAAAGTCAAGAATTCCCCTCCGAACGGACACCGTCGTTGGGAAAGGGGATCAGAGAATTGGAACCCGGCGCATCGCGGGAAAATGCCTTTATTCCTCGAACCGCTTGAACAGAAGGGTTCCGTTCGTCCCTCCAAAACCGAAGGAGTTGCTCAGGGCGTATTGAATCTCCCCGGCTCTGGCCTGCCCGGGAATGTAGTCGAGATCACATTCCGGATCCGGATGTTCATAATTTCTGGTCGGCGGCATGATCTGATGATACAGCGCCAGGGCGGCGAATCCCGCTTCCACCCCTCCGGCGGCTCCGAGCAGGTGTCCCGTCATGGATTTGGTCGAGCTGATCGCCAATCGGTACGCGTGTTCATTGAACAGCTTTTTGATGGCGAGAGTTTCCAGCTTGTCGTTGTAGGACGTAGAGGTTCCGTGGGCATTGATGTAATCCACTTGCTCCGGAGGAATTCCCGCGTCATCCACGGCCGCCTTCATGCAAAGATATGCCCCGTATCCGTCCATCCGGGGTGCTGAAACATGATAGGCGTCTCCGCTCATACCGTATCCGACGATTTCCGCATAAATCCTGGCGCCTCGCCGAAGGGCGGCCCCGAGCTCTTCCAGTATAAGAATCCCGGCCCCTTCTCCGACAACAAAACCATCCCGGTCGGCATCAAAAGGACGGGAGGCTTTTTCCGGTTCGTCATTACGTGTCGACAGCGCCCGCATGGCACAGAAGCCGGCGACACCCAGCGGGGTGACGGGAGCCTCCGCCCCCCCGGCAATCATCCGGTCGACATCCCCACGGGCGATCAAGCGAAAGGAATCACCCAGGGCATGAGTGCCCGTGGCACAGGCCGTGGCCGTCGCAGAGTTCGGGCCTCTGGACCCGAAACGGATGGAGATCTGTCCGGCGGCCTCGTTGATGATGGTGGAAATCAAAAAAAAGGGAGAAACGCGTCCAGGGCCCTTTTCAAGCAGCACCTTGTGCATGCGTTCAATTTCGCTGATCCCTCCGATGCCGGACCCGACATAGACACCCGTCCTGTCGGAGTCCAGCAAATCAAGGGAAAGCCCTGAATCTTCCACAGCCAGCTGGGCCGCGCCTATGGCAAACTGGATAAACGGATCCATTTTCCGGGCTTCTTTTTGATCCATAAACCGAAGAGGATCAAAATCCCTGGCTTCTCCGGCGATGCGGCTGGTGTATTCTTCCGGATCGAAACGGGTGATGGGGCCGATCCCGTTTTTGCCGGCGATGGTCCCCTCCCAGTTTATATCGGCTCCGACCCCAAGGGGCGAAACCATCCCTATCCCCGTTATGACAACGCGTCGCGGAGAACGGCTGGTTGAAGAAAGATGGTTGTTTCCCATCCTGATTCGTTGGTGATTATTTTTTGGCGTTTGTCAGCACGTAGTCCAAGGCTTTTCCGACGGTTGTCAATTTTTCCGCTTCCTCGTCCGGAATATCCAGATCGAACTCATCTTCGAGGGCCATGACCAATTCCACCGTATCGAGAGAATCGGCGCCCAAATCGTCGATGAAGGATGCGTTTTCCGTCACCTGGTCTTCACTGATGCTCAGCTTATCAGCTACGATCTCTTTCACCTTGGCCATCAGTTCTTCTCTTTCCATCTTTTCCTCCTTTTAAATAATATGAAATGAACTTGTTCTCACATATACATTCCGCCGTTGATGTTAAGGACCTGTCCCGTGATATAGGACGCGTCCTCCGACAGAAGAAATCGAACGGCGTTGGCAACATCTTCAGGTTTCCCCAGTCTTTTCATGGGGATGATGTCCAAAAACATGTTTTTGACGGCATCGGAGAGGTTGTCCGTCATGGCCGTCTCGATGTATCCGGGAGCAAGGGCATTGACGGTGATTCCCCGCGAGGCGACCTCCCGGGCCAGGGATTTGGTGAAGCCGAGAACCCCCGCCTTGGAGGCGGAGTAGTTGGTCTGTCCCGCGTTTCCCATTTCTCCGACAACGGAAGAAATATTGACGATCCGCCCAAAACGGTTTCCCATCATTGTCCTGATAACCGCCTTGGAGCAGTTGAAAACGCCTTTGAGATTGACGTTCATCACAGAATCCCATTCCTCTGATTTCATTCGCATCAGAAGGTTGTCTCTGGTGATTCCGGCATTGTTGACGAGAAAGTGAACGCTCGAAAGGGTTTTGATTACCTCATCCACAGCTTCCGTCACCTGACCTGAATCGCCCACATCGAGACAGTGAACGGACGCTTTGCCTCCCGCTTCATGGATTTCCCGCGCCACCTCTTCAGCCCCTTCCCGAACAATATCGAACACGCAAACATGTGCTCCTTCCGCAGCCAAGGTCAAGGCGATCTTCTTTCCGATCCCCTGAGACGCTCCCGTGATGATGGACACCCTATCCCGGAACAGCATCGCTTCGTCCTTCCATGTGATGATTCATCTTCTCACCGAAAATCCGGCTTCGCCGCCTCTCCTCATGTCTTCCCTGTGCTGCCGGGATTCAGTCTTCGCTGCCCTCGGCCACCTGCCGGCCTTTATAATGCCCGCATTCGGTACAGACACGATGAGGAAGCTTGGGGCTTCCACAATTGGAACAGAGGCTGAGCGGCGGAACGTCTAAGGCGTCGTTCGCCCTGCGTTTCGATTTTCTCGCGTGTGAATGCCTTCTTTTTGGATTGGCCATTATCTTTTATCTTTCATATAGGTTTTTAACTTTACAAGGCGGGGATCGGTTTCGTCTTTTTCACAGGAACACAGTCCCTCCCGCACGATTATTCCGCAGACGGGACAGATCCCCTGACAATCCTGTCGGCAGAGGGACTTGTAGGGGAACGTCAAATTCAACTGCTCAAGAACAAGTTCGTTTAAATCGATCTGCCGCTGTTGATAAAAATAGGAATTCAAATCGCCGCTTTCCAGCTGATCCTTGATCTCATCCAGTTCTTCGGGAAAGTAAACCAGATCAAAATCGGAATCCACAGGAAATTCATAAGGGGTCAGACAGCGATGACAAACAAAACTCAGCAGGGCGGAAACGTGTCCCTTGATAAACACGTCCTCCCCGCTTTTCTTGACATACAATTCGGCCGACACGGGTTTCAGAAAAACGGCGTTTTCATCCACCAGCTCCATTGAGAAAAAGTCAAACTCCTGGCAGACCTGTACGCCCTCATCCGGCATAAGATCGATGTCGATAATCATTTTTTTCTCAAATAAGTCAACCCATTATACCATCTCGCCCTCCTTTGTCAATAAAAAGAGGCGGCCGTGAAATCCACGCAACATGTGGAAGAAAAACAACTTAGAGCTCATAGAGAGGAGAGAGATAAAAGACTTGATCCTTCCACTCAATCCGTTATAATAATGATGAGAGGAAAAAGCGATGTCAGGCTGCATGAGTGAAGTGATTCGTGAGGGAATCATCTATTTTATACAGACTCAGGACCGGGGTCCGTCATACCCGTGCATAGAATCCCTTGTCTACCAAGGGGGGAGGATTCTTTCCTCAAGAAAAATTGACTACAGCCCGCACCTCAGCGACCCCCGGCTTCAGGACATCATTCGAACAAACATGCACACGCTTCATGACGATCTCGCTCGTGAGATCTCCGGTGGAACATACGCAAGGCTTTAAAAATCCTGTCATCGCTTCTTTCTTTTATCCGAAACCCCTGACCGTTCCTCCCGAGGGATTCCGTCATGCCCTTCGCTGACAAAACCAATCCGGAGGCAGCAGGGAGGAGAATCGCATGGGAAAAAAACGCCTCTTTTTGATCGACGGAAACGCTGTCCTCTACCGCTCTTATTACGCCATCAGAGGGCTGACCAACTCCAAGGGATTTCCCACCAACGCCATCTTTGGATTTCTCAGCACGCTGAAAAAACTGACCGATCAGGAAAACCCGGATTTTCTCGGGCTTGTCTTCGATACAAAAGGCCCTACATTCCGGCATCGGCTCTTCAAGGATTACAAGGCTACGAGAAAACCCATGCCGGAAGATCTTGTCGTTCAGCTTCCCGTACTCAAGGACATCATCCGCGGTATGAACATCCCCTCCTTCGAGCACGAAAGCTACGAGGCCGATGATCTCCTGGGCGCCCTGGCCTGTCACGCAGCGGCATTCCATCTGATAACAGTGCTTGTCTCAACAGACAAGGATCTCCTCCAATTGATCGACGAAAAC
>JAHIPL010000203.1 GCA_018894615.1 Acidobacteriota bacterium
GAACTGACGGCCGATGTCGATGACGTTCCCGATGAGGTTGAGTTTTTTGAAGGAGTGGATTTTGTCCCCTTCGGCTTTTCAAAGGTTGTCGTCTGGCTGTCCTATCTGTTGTTCCTCATCCCCGCCGGATTTCTGATTCTGGGAAGCCTTGTCGGATCGTCCTCCGCCGGCAGTTTCTGCCGCTGGTTCGGTGTGTCCACCTTTATCGGAGGGTTGATCCCGCTCGGGATGTCGCTTTTTGTGGGAGGCATCACACACTGGGCCATCCGCTGGGCGCCCCACATGAAGACGGAGGAGTGGTCATCGGATCTAGGGCTTCTGATTCTGGGCAAAATCGACTGGATTCCGATGATGATCGTGGACAAGATATTTTCCCCAGTTGCCGTCGTTTCGGGCGTGGTGTGCATCGTCGGCGTGTTTTTCTTTGCCGTGTCCTTCCTGATGGGGCGAAATAAATAAGGGGAAGATCCTTTTCCAGCGAGAGAGGGAGGTCCTCGGATGCTGCCTGATCTCCGGATGTCTTCTTGATTTTCTCTTTCCTCACAGCTATAGTGCAATCAATTTTGAATGGAGGAGAGAATATCATGTTTGAAGGATTGAACTGGCTGGCTGTTGTTGTCTCGACATTTGTTTCCATGGCTCTCGGATTTGTGTGGTACACACCCATCCTGTTCGGCAACCTATGGATAAAACTTGTCGGGCTGAAGGCTGAGGATATCGAGGCCAAGGATTCGACGAAGGGGATGATCATCAGCCTTTTCGGGGCCTTCATCTCCTCGGTGGCTCTGGCCGTCATCATCGGGTGGATCGGCTATGGTCTCGTGAACGGCCTGCTGGCCGGAGCGGGCTTCAGCTTCGCTTTTATCGTCACCACCTTTTTTTCCCAGGATGCCTATGAGAAACGGCCCCTGTCCCTTACGCTTATCAACAGCGGCTACCGGTTTATTTATTTTCTCATCATCGGAGCAATCCTCGGCCTCTGGCACTGAATAGAAACTTCCGCCTTCATCCTCCTCTGCTGATCCGATGCAGCGCGCCGATTTGCACTTTTATTTCATGGCCGGTTGATATACATTGCGGTTATGGCGAAGAGCAGCCCCTCCTCTTCCATTGAAATCAATGCCGGGTTCAAACGAGCCCTGGAGCTGATGGAGAACTCATCCGGTCATATTTTCATCACGGGCAAGGCCGGCACAGGAAAATCAACCCTGCTGGAATATTTCCGAAGCACGACAGTCAAAAATACCGCTGTTTTAGCCCCGACCGGGGTGGCCGCGCTGAATGTCAAAGGACAGACCATCCACTCCTTCTGCAGGTTCAAGCCCGATATCACGCTGGACAAAGTCCGAAAGATTTCGGGCCGCCGCAAATCGCTCGTCGAAAACCTCGATACGGTCATCGTCGACGAAATATCCATGGTGAGGGCCGACCTCTTCGACTGTATAGAAAAATTCTTCCGCCTGAACGGACCTCATCCGAATGTCCTGTTCGGGGGAGTTCAGATGATTCTGATCGGCGACCTCTATCAGCTGCCCCCTGTCGTCACCTCCGCCGAAAAGGGCATTTTCAACAGCCGCTACGAAACCCCATATTTTTTTTCAGCCGCCGTTTTCAACGAACCCGGTTTTCAAATGGAGTTCATGGAACTGGAAAAGGTCTATCGACAGACCGATTTTGAATTCCTCGCGCTTCTGAACGCGGTTCGCAACCGGAGCATCGGGGAAGCAGAACTGGTCCGCCTCAATGAGCGGGTGGACCCAAATTTTGTGCCGCCCGAAGACGAGTTTTACATCACGTTGACCAGCACCAACGATCTGGCCTTCCGTCATAACACGGAAACCCTGGAACGACTGCCCGGCGAACCCATAACCATCGAAGGCTACGTCGAGGGGGAGTTTGACCGGACCTCCTTCCCTACGGATGAGGTGCTGAAGTTGAAACCGGGCGCTCAGATCATGCTGGTCAACAATGACATGCAGAAACGCTGGGTCAATGGAAGCCTGGGAAAAATCGTCGAAATCCATCCCGAGACATACGGAGACACCCGCCTCATCGTAGAGCTTGAGAGCGGAAAAGAAGTCGAAGTCGGTCCTCATATCTGGGAGATGTTTCGTTATGAGATTGATGTGACCACCGGGAAAATTTTCACGGAACCTGTCGGCGCCTTCACCCAGTACCCGGTGCGGCTCGCCTGGGCGGTGACCATTCACAAGAGTCAGGGGAAAACATTCGACAGGGTGGTGATCGATATCGGCCGCGGGACATTCGCCCACGGCCAGATGTATGTGGCCCTGAGCCGCTGCACCCGCATGGAGGGAATCGTCCTCAGAAAACCGCTCAGAAAAGCCCACATCCGCATGGATTTCCGTGTCGTTCGATTCCTGACCCGATATCAGTACGATCTGGCCGAAGAGAAGCAGTCTTACGAAGATAAATACGACCTGATCTTGTCCGCTGTTCAGAACAGTACAGACCTCGACATCGTCTACCTTAAAACGGATGACACCAAAACCCGCCGCCGCATCTCACCCGAAGCCATCGAAATGATGACCTATATGGAACGGGAATTCGAAGGGGTCGTCGCCCGCTGTCACAAGCGGATGGCGCACAGGGTGTTCCGTATCGACCGTATGCTTTCCGTTCAACCCATGAATGAAGCGCTGAAAAACAAACGTCCTCCCGGCCCGCCAAAACATCCGGTCCGCTGATACAATCGTTGGTTATCCTGTTCGGCTTTCTGTTTTGACAAGCGGGGCCGGGGCCATGTCCATTCTGATCGGTATCTTCTTCAGGGTTGGTTTTCTTTTGCGTTGTTCCTCATCCGGATGATGGTATCCTCGACCACCTGAAGCAGTTCTCCGGAGTTGATGGGTTTGGACACATAACCGTCCATCCCCTTTTCCAGACAGAGTACCCGTTTTTCTGAAGGTTGGGACATCTGTCGTGACTTCTCCCAAGTTTAATCCTGTTACAGGATATTGAATTATCAGGGATAATGATATCGGATTTTGTCTGATTTTTTTGTCGGACAAACGGAAGGGCCTTGTCGGGATTTCAACGGGGTTGTCGTTGGTTATGGTTTTTTCTATTTGAAGGCGCGGTAGGCGGCCAGTGCGGCTCCGATGATTCCGGCCCTGTTTTCTAGGACGGCGGGCGATATCTCGGCTTTTGTTTTAAGATAATGGAAAAAATCTTCGTGTCGGCGGCTCACTCCGCCTCCGAAGATAAACAGATCCGGAGAAAACAGAATTTCCATTCTTTGCAGGAATTCGTTGACCACTACGGCCCACTTTTTCCAGCCGAGATTTTTTTCCTTGCGTATTCTGGCGGACGCCCGGTGTTCGGCGTCTTTGCCGCGGACTTCCAAGTGTCCGAATTCGGTGTTGGGGACGAGTACGCCGTCGATGAAAATGGCGCTTCCGATCCCTGTCCCGAAGGTGAGCATGATGACCACGCCCTTTCGGTCTTTTCCCGCACCGTATTCCATCTCGGCGATTCCCGCGGCGTCCGCATCGTTGAGAAGAAGGGTCGGGCAGCCGGTCACTTCACGGATCAGGGCTTCCCCGTCTGTTCCCAACCAGGCGGGGTCCACGTTGGCGGCGCTGCAGGCGATCCCCTTTTTGATGACGGCGGGAAAGGTGCAGCCGAGGGGCTGGTCCCACTTGAAGTGCCTGGTGATGTCCCGGACCATGGCGGCAACGGCTTTCGGTGTCGCGGGATCGGGTGTTGGAATGCGGAGGCGCTCCCGGGAAAAATCACCCTTCTCCAGATCCACCGGTGCGCCTTTGATCCCCGATCCTCCGATGTCGATCCCAAGTCTCTCCATGGCCCGTCCTTTTTGGAATGGAATGGAATGGTGGAATTTTATCCTTTGCAGGAGCAAAAAACAAGAATTGGACCGGGGTGGTCCTGCAGGACGATGGGGCCGGACCGCCGGGCGGCGAAGTCTTTGATGGACCGGTTTCAGCGTTTTTCCTTTGTCATCAGGTCGCCACCGGCGAGAGGCTGGCCGTCCTCCTGGAGAGGAACCTCACACCGCTCGGGACTTTCTTGATCGTGTCATCCTCGATGGTCCAGTGCCCCTCCGGAAGCCCTTCCCGTCCCAGTCCGCGCCAGCCGTCGAAGTTTTTTCCGTTGAAGAGGAACATCCATCCTTTGCCTCTTTCCTCTGCTGTCAGCCGGGGAAGAGTCCGGCTGTCTTTTTTGTTTTTCGCTGGGGTTGTTTTCCGCATCTCTCTCTCCTTCTCTCGCCTATCGTGTAAAAGGTGCCTTCTTTTATCAATTCCTTTTTAGCGTGAAAAACCACGGATTATCTTATAAAAAGCTTGATTTTATGTGGCAGTTTGTTTTTTATGAATAAGATAGAGAGATCCGACCCCCAATGGGATTGAAAAAGATGGGAAAATCGATAGAGTAGAGGAAAGAAAGAAATGGAAGGAGTGAGAATGGACGGATACTCGCGAAGGGCATTTATGGGGCGGACGGCGGCTTTTCTGGCCGGATCGGCGGCCGGGGGCAAGGGGATTCTGTCCGCTCTGGATGTGAAGAGTGCTGCTGATAAACAGGGGGTCGCACCAGCAGGAAAGCCCGGAGGCGTTCCTTTTCGACTGGGCCTGGCATCCTACACGTTCCGGGAATATTCACTGGAAGAAACGTTGGCGATGACCGTCCGGCTGGGATTGAAACGCATCACGTTCAAGGATTTTCATCTTCCGCTGCAGAGCAGTGATGAGGACATTAAGCTGACCGTGACCAAAGTGAGGGCGGCGGGACTTGAACTCTACGCGGGAGGGGTGATTTACATGAAGTTGCCGGAGGAAGTACAGAATGCCTTCCGTTACGCCCGGGCGGCCGGAATGGACATCATCATCGGTGTGCCGGAGCACGACCTTCTTCCCCTTGTTGAACAAAAAGTCAAGGCCACCGGGATCAAGGTCGCCATTCACAACCACGGACCGACGGACCCGGTTTATCCCACCCCGGAGAGCGCCTATGAACGCATCAAACATCTTGACGGCAGGATCGGCCTCTGTCTCGATATCGGACATACGCAGCGGGCAGATACGGATCCCTCGCTGTCTGCCGAACGGTTTGCGGACAGGCTGCTCGATGTCCACATCAAGGATGTCACCTCCGCCGATCGGGAGGGAGGAACGGTCGAAATCGGGAGGGGGGTCATCGACATTCCGAAATTTCTGCGCACCCTGATCCGCATCGGGTACGACGGAACGGCCTCCTTCGAGTTTGAAAAGGACGGAAAGGATCCCCTCCCCGGGGTGGCCGAATCCGTCGGCTTCATCCGCGGCTGCCTCTCCGCTATCGGGGTCGGACCACTCTAAGTAAAACAACGGCAGTCTGAAATAATAATGATATAATAAAGACGGAAAAATTATCAAAAACATTCGGAAAGGATATGAATACAACGATCCTCATCTGCTTCATGCCTTGGACCGCATAGCAGAGATCGCCGTAAACTGCACCGTCTCATGGATGAGAACTTCGATCTTCGCAGCCGGATCATGACCATCAGCTGCCGAGTCTTCCCGGATAAAAAAAGAATCCTGAAAAAATGATGCCTGTCCCCAATAATGATTCTCCCTTCCTTGCCGTCGAGGGATTATCCCTGTCTTTTCAGTCCCGGGTCCTTTTTCAGGAGATTTCGCTGACTCTGACGAAAGGGAGGATGGCTGTCATCACCGGTGAGTCGGGGGCGGGAAAGACCTCCCTTCTTCGCTGTCTGTTTGGATTTATTCAGCCTGCGGCCGGAACCATCCGTTTGGACGGCAGCGAACTCAATGACCGCTCGGTCTGGTCTCTTCGGCGGCGCATGGCCTTTGTCCAGCAGGAACCGTCTCTCGGAAAAGGGAAGGTCATCGATGCGCTTCGTTTGCCCTTTTCCTTCAAAGCCAACCGTTCGGCGGATGATCCTCTCCACCGCCTGAATGAAATGATGGAGATCTTCCGCCTGCCCGGAACGCTCCTGGAGGAGAATGTCTCGCGTCTTTCGGGGGGAGAGAAACAGCGCCTCGCCCTTCTCTCCGCCCTGACCCTTCAACGGGAGCTTTATCTGCTGGACGAGGTCACGTCCGCTCTCGACGAGCGATCTAAAAATGCGGTTCTGGATTATATCGTCCGGCAAAAACATCTGACCATCCTGGCCGTTTCCCACGACCGCCGCATGGCGGACATGAGCGACACGGTCCTTCATCTGGAAAGCCCGGCACAACGAGGTGCGGAATGAACGGAGCCGCCGTCAACATTCATCCCCTGTATCTTCTTCTCGGATATCTGCTCCTGATCTTCCCCGTTTCATTTTTTCTTATATTCAAAATCAGGCTCCTCAAAACCCTGACTGTTTCCCTCCTCCGCATGACACTGCAGCTTCTTTTTGTCGGGGTGTATCTTCAGGTCGTGTTCGACCTGAACACATGGTGGTTGAACATCGTGTGGCTGATGGTCATGGTTTTTGCCGCGGATATCTCCCTCATCACCTCGGCCGGCTTCCGCTGGCGCAGATTTCTTTTTCCGCTTTTCCTTTCCCTGCTTGTCGGGACGGTTATTCCCCTTCTCTATTTTCTCGGTGTCATCGTCCGACTGCCCGATGTTCTCGACGCCCGCTATCTCATTCCCGTCGCGGGAATGATCATGGGAAACAGCCTGAGGGCGGATATCATCGGGCTGAAAAGCTTTTACACGTCCATCCGTTCCGATGAAAAGACCTATTCGACCTATCTGTCACAGGGCGCGACGCACAGGGAAGCTCTTCTCCCGTATCTAAGGGACGCCTACACCGCCGCCCTGTCTCCCACTCTGGCCACCATGGCAACCGTCGGGCTTGTGTCCCTCCCCGGCATGATGACGGGCATCATTCTCGGCGGCACCGATCCTTTTATCGCCATCAAGTACCAGATCGCCATCATGATCGCCATCTTTTCCGGGACAGCCCTGACCGTCATGGGGGCCATCCTTCTCACCGTCCGTTTCAGTTTCAACCGTTTTGGAGTCTTGAACAGGGATATTTTTAGCGGTTCCAACCTGGATTGAAGACCGGTCACCTTCGTCCCGCAAGAATGCCCTTCAAAGATAAGAAAGGGTTGTCTCCGGTCTGAGTGAGCGACCGCTATTTTGGGCGTCTTTCCGGCCTGGGAGTGCGGAAAGGGGCCATATGAATGGCTTCCGTGCAGGAGATATCCAGATCATGAATAGACGGATTATCCAGAAACTGCTGCCGGATGCTGTCCACACAGAGGCCGGCTACGCGATGCGCGCCCGGAATGATGAGATGGAGGCTGTTGGGAAGATCGCGGGCGGCTTCCTCTCCCCAATGGGGTGGAATGACGGGGTCCTGGCTTCCGGAGAACATCAGAATGGGGATATCGACGGAAATGGGATTCCCGTAATCGTCAGGCACATCGGTTCGGGGCCAGAAGTCACAGATGGCTATCTGCTCCATGATACGGGTGTCCTTAAGGAAGCTGTTTCCTGTAACAGAGGGGATTTCGCCGCGATCGATTCGGGTGACATCCTCGGTGCAGGTGACGCTGGCCAGAAGACCCAGGGCCAGAGTCATGCGAACCCGCCGGTTGCTCTCCACCCCCATCTGGGCAAAGGGTTCGAAGTCTCCTTCGAAAGCCCTGTGGATCAGGTAGGGGACCTGTCTGTTGGACGGCAGGTAGTAAAGCATGGTCCGGAGGGCTTCGGCAAAGGCGTCCCGGTTCAATCGGACCTGAACCCGCTTCTGGGTGACAGGGTGGGAAATGGTGACGTCGACCGGGCTTTCCTCCAATCGCATCAGCACCGACTGAAATTTGTCTTCCAGGTAAGGATAGGCGGCGGAGCAGGCCGGATCGTTGGCACACTCGGCGAAGAGAAGGTCTAGAGCCGATTGAGCTGACGGGGAATGGTAGAGCGGATTCCGGAATGCGGTAGGCACGATCGCATCGAAGACAGCGCATCGAACGGATTCGGTGTGTCTCTTCATATAGACGAGCGCCGTCCGGGTTCCCCAGGAATCTGCGAAGATGTTGATGCGGGAATATCCTATCGCCCGCCGCAGTTCATTGAGGTCGTCGACGGCATGAAAGGTTGAATACTGGGACAGGTCGTATTTATGCCTGAGTTCTTCCAGACCGGCCCGGAAAGCGTCCTCGTTAAACATGGAATTCAGGTAGCTCTGGAGATCGTCGTCTCTGCCGGCGCCCCGGCAGTCCAGCCTGTTATTTCCCCCCGAACCCCTCAGGCTGACCAAGACGATGTCGCGTTTATCCCGAATCCAGGAATCCATGTAAGTGTTTTCGCGGTCCGTGACGTCATACCCGGGACCACCGGCGATGACAAATACGGGGTCGGCCTCCGGTTGGGGGTGAACGGTGTGCAGAATGATGACGCTCAGGCGAATCATCCGTCCCTTTCCGGCCTTTCTGTTTTCAAAAACGGAGAAAGTCCCCCTGGATATGGTGCCGTTTGTCCTCGGTTCCGTTTCAATTCTGAGGGAAAGCCGTCTCTTCAGCGTCTCAATATTTTCGGGTGAGTTCCGGTCGGAGGAAGAACCGGATTCTCTACGGCATCCGGTGATTAGAAGACAAAGGAAGAACAGCGCCAAAACAGGAACATATTTAAATCTCATACGCTTGTCACCCATTTGTTTATATCAAAGAAAAAATTCAACGGCAAGGAAAAAAGAGAATGGACCTGAAATGCACCTGAAATGGTTGCATTCCCTCCCGAAATCGGATATACTCCGCTGTCCTTTCTGAGGGGTTATCCGGAATCTTGTTCACTCGGGAATTTCTTTCCGCAGCGGTTGAATCCGGGCCCTTGAAACAAACGATCGAACGACTATTAGGGAATGTAGAAATATAGAAGACATTTTAAATCCATCGGATTTGAACCCGCTCAAAGGCTTGGTGAGTTATGTTTGCTGAGATCACACGCATGAGAAATATCGGCATCAGTGCCCATATCGACTCCGGAAAAACAACACTGACGGAGCGCATTCTTTTTTATACAAAAAAAATCCATCGGATTCATGAAGTCAGGGGACGGGACGGCATCGGAGCGACGATGGATTCCATGGAACTGGAGAAGGAACGGGGAATCACCATAACTTCGGCGGCGACCCATGTGAGTTGGAAGGACCATGCCATCAACATTATCGACACTCCCGGCCATGTCGACTTCACGATCGAAGTGGAGCGGGCCCTGCGGGTACTGGACGGGGCCGTACTCGTCCTGTGTTCCGTCGGCGGTGTCCAGTCTCAATCCATCACCGTGGACCGGCAGCTCAAGAGATATCATGTCCCCAGCATCGCCTTCATCAATAAATGTGACAGGATTGGGGCCGATCCCTTCAAGGTGCGCGAACAGCTCGTGAGCAAACTGGATCGAAATGCCGTTCTTTTGCAGATTCCCATCGGCCTTGAGGACAAACACCTGGGCGTTGCGGATCTCGTCTCCATGAAGGCGTTTTATTTTGAAGGGGAAGAAGGCCGTGATATCAGAACTGCCGATATTCCGAAGGAGCTTGAAACCGAAGCGCTGAAGTACCGGGAGATCCTGCTGGATGCGGTGTCCATGTTTTCCGATGAACTGATGGTGGCCATTCTTGAAGATCACGTTACTGAGGATCTCATCAGGGATGCGGTCCGCCGGGGAACGATCTCCCTCAAGCTCACACCCGTTTTAATGGGATCCGCCTACAGGAACAAAGGTGTGCAGCCCCTTCTTGACGCTGTCCTCCACTATCTGCCCAATCCGGCCGAGGTAAAAAACACGGCTCTGGATCTTGATCATCCGGGACAGCAGATTGAACTTGATCCCGATCCGTCTCTTCCGGCCGTATCTCTGGCGTTCAAACTGGAGGACGGCCCGTTCGGTCAGCTGACCTACATCCGTCTGTATCAAGGTGCCATCCGGAAAGGGGACATGCTGCTCAACACCCGGACAGGTAAAACCATCAAGGTCGGACGGCTGGTGCGTATGCATGCCGACCGGATGGAAGACATATCGGAAGCCTGCTGCGGAGATATTGTGGCCCTTTTTGGTGTCGACTGCGCCTCGGGCGATTCCTTTGTTCATCCCAGCCTCAATCTGACCATGACGTCCATTTATGTTCCAGATCCCGTCATCTCTCTGGCCCTTGAACCGGTGGACAACAAAGCCTCGAACAATCTGGCCAAGGCTCTCAACCGTTTCACCAAAGAGGATCCGACCCTGCGCACCTATGTCGATCCGGACTCCAATCAGACCATCATTCAGGGCATGGGGGAACTCCATCTGGAGGTCTACATCGAACGGATGAAACGGGAGTACAAAGTCGAAGTGGAGACCGGGAAACCGCAGGTGGCCTACAGGGAAGCCATCAGCCGAAAGATGGAATTTGATTACGTCCATAAAAAGCAAACGGGTGGCTCCGGACAGTTCGGCCGGGTGGTCGGCACCGTCGAGCCCCGTCCTGATGGGACAAACGAATTCATCAATGAAGTCAAAGGGGGGCGCATCCCCAAAGAATACATCCCGTCCTGCGAAAAAGGATTCCTGGCCGCCCTGAAACAGGGTCCTCTGGTGGGATTTCCTGTTGTCGGCGTCAGGGTGACCCTTCTGGACGGTCAGGCCCATGCCGTGGACTCATCCGACATCGCCTTCCGTACGGCGGCCAAGGATGCTCTAAGGGGTGTTCTTAGAAAGGCGAACCCTCAGATCCTCGAACCGATCATGAAAGTATCGGTGGACGGTCCGACCGAATTCGCCGGAAATATATTTGCCACCATCAACCAGAGACGGGGAATGATCGTCAGCTCGGTGGAGGACGGCACTTATTCCCGGGTGGATGCGGAGGTTCCCCTCAGTGAAATGTTTGGATATGCCACCATTCTGCGCTCTCTCACCCAGGGAAAAGCCGAATTCACGATGGAATTCTTGAAATATGGAAAAGTTCCCGCCTCCATCATCGAGAACTTAATGGAGGAACTGAGGGAACGGCGGAAAAACGAATGAATTTATCAAGGAGATCTTGTGATGGTTAGATCGGAACTGATTAAAAGAAGTCCTCTGCGTATTCTTGAGAAAGCGATGGGCGGGAGCCTGGGCCGGGGCCGGATTGGTGTTCTGGCTTCAAGAAAAGGAGTGGGCAAAACCGCCTGTCTCGTTCACATCGCAACGGACAAGCTGTTTCAGAATCAACCTGTCATCCATGTGTCCTATTCCAGCCGCGTTGATTATATCATCAACAGGTATGAGGATATTTTCAGAGAGATAGCAAAAAAACGGAACCTCGAATCAGCCGTGGATGTTCATGATGACATCATTAAAAACAGAGTGATCATGAATTTCAAACAGGACGGCCGCCAGGTGGACCAGGTTCTCAACAGCGTGCGTGCCATGACCGAACACGGCCGGTTTCCGGCGGAGGTCATCATTGTGGACGGATTTGATTTTGTGAATGCCGATTTCGCGGAATTTCACAAATTTCATGATTTCGCCGGGCAGATCGGCGCCGAAGTCTGGTTCAGTGCCTCTCTACGGGGCGATGAGCCGATTTTTGATGAATGGGGTTTCCCTGAAGTCCTCAAACCGTTCGATGCCGACATCGATGTCCTCATCACTCTGGGATACAAGGAGGACTCCATCCGGCTGCATCTCATGAAGAATGGAGACAAGGATGTTCCGGGAGAGCTGTCCATTCGGTTCGATCCAAAAACCATGCTGATCGCCGAGTAGCCGCATCCTGGCGTATCACTTATGGTGGAATTGTCATGTTAAAACGTCCGGATTCAACCTGCGGTTCTGAACTACGGTTTTTTTAGGCCTCTGACCCAGATAAAATAGCAAGGGATACCAGCCAGAACGGTCAGGACGGCGGCCGTCGATTCCAACGGTCGATTGAGGTAGTTGATGAACATCAGTCCCAGGCTGGAGATGAGATAAA
>JAHIPL010000204.1 GCA_018894615.1 Acidobacteriota bacterium
AAAAGGACATCGAAAAGCTGGAAACCATCAAATCCAGCCTTCTTTCTCTGGAAAAAGTGGAATGGATCGCGATTCGGGACCTGCACATGCGGCCGGCCGATCAAAGCCGGATATTTTTTTTCGACTTTGAAGCCGGGATCATAGAGAAATGATGAAAAATCCCTTTGCCAAAAAAGTGGGCCGGCGCTCCACCTTTCTCGCTTGTGTCTTTCTTCTCTGGACGGCGGCCATCGTTTTTCGCCTGGTCCAACTTCAGGTTCTGCAGGCTTCCAGTGCTAGAGAGATCATTCTGGACAACAATAGGAACGCCATCGTCGTTCTACCGCAGCGGGGAACGATCTACGACCGGAAAGGGACCATTCTGGCCCGCAGCGTTCCCCGCAAATCGGTCTTTTACACACCTCAGAAGCACATCTCCGAGAATGACCAGATGCGCAACCTGTACCGGCTGAAAAACATTCTCGGATTAACGGCTGGCCAATACGAAAACATCAGAAAAAAAATCCGGGAAAAAGCTCATTTTATCTGGATCAAACAAAAAATAGACGACGAACAGGCGGTTCAGGTCGATCTCCTCGGCCTGGATGATGTACATATGCTGGAGGAAAAAAAGCGGTTCTATCCCCAGGGCCGTCTGGCGGCCCATATCCTCGGCCGGGTAAACATAGATGAAATCGGCCAGAGCGGCATGGAATTTTATCACAACGATATCCTGGCCGGAGAATCAGGAAAACAGATCAATTTCTACGATGCCAAACGGAGGAGATACCGATTCGAAGTCGTCGAATCACCGGTCGACGGCACGGACCTCGTCCTGACCATCGATGAAACCATCCAGTATATCGCCGAAAAAGAACTGGCCGCCGCGGTCGACTCGCGGAATGCCGCCTGGGGAACGGTCATTATCTCCCAGCCGCAAACGGGTGAAATACTGGCCATGGCCCACACCCCGTCTTTTGATCCCAACCATCCGCCCCTTCCCCTGGAGCTGACAGACCGGATCCGGGCGGTGCATGAACACATGGATCCCGGTTCAACCTTTAAAATCATCACCGCCGCGGCCGCGTTGGAATCGGGATTGGTCGGCTCGGATGAGTCCTTCGACTGCAGCGCTGGAGAGATCGAAGTCAGCGGCAAGCCCATCAAGGATCACAAACCATTCGGGGTCCTGACATTCCCGGAAGTTTTCATCCATTCCTCCAATGTCGGCATCGTCCAGATCGCCCGGCGCATCGGACCGGAACGCTTTTACCACTGGATGACAAAGTTCGGATTCGGTCGAAAGACAGGAATCGATCTGCCGCTCGAATCAACAGGAAAAATCCGGCCTCCCTCCGAGTGGGGGCCGCGGTCCCTGCCGGCCCTCTCCATCGGGTATGAGCTTTCCGTCACGGCGATCCAGATGCTGACGGCCTACAACGTGATCGCCAACAGAGGGATTCTCATACCGCCCAAACTCGTGAAAAAAGTTTTATCCCCCGTCGATGACGCCCCCCCCCTGACCAAAGAAGGTCAACGGGTGCTGTCTGAGGAAACCGCCCTGCGGATCGAGGGAATCCTACTGGACGCCGTTCGAAAAGGAACCGGAATCACCGCTCAAATCGACGGGTACTCCATCGCCGGAAAGACAGGAACCTCCCAGAAAATAAACAGCCTCGGGCGCTACTCGTCCGATGCCCACACGGCCTTTTTCGCCGGATATATTCTGGACGGCAGGACGCTTTTTTCCATGATCGTCATCATCGACAATCCGCAGGGGGAATACTACGGAACCCAGGTCGCCGCCCCGGTTTTCCGTGAAATTGCGACCCAGATCCTTCGCTACATGGGAGTGCCGGGAAACAGAGCGCCGCAGATGCAGCAGATCACGGTCGTGGATGCGCCGGGAGGCGCCCGATGAGGATGACCCTCAAGGACATCACGGCCGGGATACCCTGCATCGGAATTCAGGGCCGGTCCGACATCGTCATCGCCGGGATCACCTATGCCTCGGGAAAAGTGAAAAAGGATGATCTCTTCGCCGCTCTCAAAGGGGAAAAAACAGACGGCAATCTTCATGTTCCCGAAGCGATCGAGCGGGGCGCCGCCGCCGTGCTGTCGGACAGAGAAAAACCGCAGGGCAGCAACGTATGCTGGATACAGGCACGGGACCCCCGGGAGGCGATGGCCCTGGCCGCCGCCAATTTTTATCGGCATCCATCCAGAGAACTGAAGGTGGTGGGCGTGACGGGAACCAAAGGGAAAACCACCATCACCTATCTTCTGGAGTCCATTTTCAGGGCGGACGGCAAATATCCCGGCGTCATCGGGACCATCTCCTACAGAGGTCCCGGTTTTGAGCGGACGGCCCGAAGAACCACCCCTGAGGCCCCCGACCTCCAGGCCATGCTGCGGATCATGGCGGACAACGGCGGAACCCATGCCGTTATCGAGGTGTCCTCCCACTCTCTCGATTTCAAACGGGTCTACGGCATCGGATTCGACGTCGCGGTCTTCACCAATCTAAGCGGAGAGCATCTCGACTACCACCGCACCATGGATGCCTACTTCGAATCCAAAGAAACCCTGTTCCGTCTGGGAGACAAAAACAGGATGGCGGTCATCAATACGGACGACGCCTGGGGACAAAAGCTCAGTGAACGACTCGCCGGAGGAGTGATCTCCTTCGGCCTGGATAAATCGGCCATTGTCAGAGCAGAAGACTGCTCTTTCACGGAGGAAGGCCTTCAGATGCGGCTCCGCTATCCCGCCGGAAGCACCATCCTCCGTTCGCCTCTGCTCGGAAAACCCAATATCTACAATATTCTGGCGGCGGTTTCGGTCGCCCTGACGCTCAACACTCCCCTCCCACGGATTTTAGAGGGGATAAAAAACCTACCCGGCGTTCCGGGTCGGTTTCAGTCCGTACCCAACAGCAGGAATCTCTCCATTTTTGTGGATTACGCCCACACGGACGACGCCCTGCTTAATCTTCTTGAAACCGCAAGGGGATTGAATCCGAATCGGGTTATTCTGGTCTTCGGCGCGGGGGGAGACAGGGACAGATCCAAACGGGCGCGGATGGGCGAAGCGGCGGGCCGTTTCGCCGACTGGTCCATCATCACCAACGATAATCCCCGATCGGAAGATCCCCGGGCCATCATCGACGACATCCGGCAGGGCATCGAAAAGACGGGCGGCGGTCGATATGCGGTTATTCCCGACCGCAGGGACGCCATCGCCGAAGCCCTGTCCATGGGCCGCGAAGGGGACTGCATTCTGATTGCAGGAAAAGGACATGAGAACTATCAGATCATCGGAGAAAATGTATCTCCATTCGATGACGCCGAAGTCGTTCATGAAATTCTGAAAAAGGGGGGACCGGTCCAATGACCCTCACCCTCCGACAGACCGCCCGCCTGATGAAAGGGACGATCGAAAACGGTCTCCCATCCTCCACGGCGGCCGGATATTCCATCGATACCCGGACTATTCAGCCGGATGAGTTGTTTTTTGCCATCGTTTCCGCCCGGGACGGGCATGATTTTGTTCAAACCGCGGCGATCAAAGGGGCCCTGGGTGCAGTCGTGTCCCGGAAAATTGCACCTCCCACATCGGATTTTGCCTTGATTCAGGTCCATAACACCCTCCTTGCCCTCCAGGACCTGGCTCGGGGCGTCCGCCGGGATTCGGCTGCGCAGGTGGTTGGCATCACCGGCAGTATCGGTAAAACCACAACCAGGGCCTTTGCCGCTTCCCTTCTCTCCCTCCGCTACCGCGTTCTCCAATCCGAAGGGAATCTCAACAACCATCTCGGAGTGCCGCTCATGCTCCTCCGGTTGAATCCCACCCATGAAGTGGCCGTTTTGGAACTGGCCATGAGCAGGGCGGGCGAGATCGCGCGGCTGACTCAGATTGTTGAGCCGGATATCGCTGTGGTCACCAATGTCTATCCCGTCCACCTCGAATTTTTCCGCTCGATCGAGGAAATCGCCGCGGCCAAAATGGAAATTCTGAAGGAGATGAAGACCGGTGGAATTGCGGTTCTGAACGGGGATGACCCCCGGGTGGAGGCGATGTCCCACCAGGCCCGCGGCCCCGTCATCCGTTTCGGTCTGTCCGACGCCTGCGATATCAGGGCCGCAGATGTTCAGCCCACGCCGGAAAGGGGCCTCCGCTGCCTGCTGCGGTACGGCGGACTAGAGGAGCCTGTCAATCTGCCCTTCGTTTACACAAGCTACCTCTCAAATTTTCTGGCGGCGTGTGCCGTCGGATACGCCCTCGGACTGGAATTGTCCGCCGTGTTGGAAACAGCCCCCACCCTCTTGCCCCTTTCAAACCGGGGCCGGATGTACAGCCTGAAGTGCGGACTGATTCTGGTGGATGACAGCTACAATTCCAGCCCCGCCGCTCTCGATTCCGCACTCCGGTCTCTGGGCGGCTTTCAGGCCCCCCGAAAAATCGCTGTTCTGGGGGATATGCTGGAACTTGGTGAAAACGGAGCCCGCTTTCACGAGGAGGCAGGCCGCACGACTGCGGAAACCGGTTGGGATATGCTGGTGACCGTCGGCCCCCTGGCCCGGCACATCGCCGGCGGCGCCGTCAATGCCGGACTCCCGGGGAAACAGGTTCTTTCTTTTGAAACGGCGGAGGAGGCCGGGCCACACATCCAATCTCTATTAAAAGAAGGAGACCTGATTCTGGTCAAGGGTTCCAGAGGAGTCAAACTGGAAACCATCGTCGAGATTATTAAAAGGAAGGACGACTGACGTGCTTTACACCCTCTTGTTTCCGCTGAAGGATCAAATCGGACTGTTCAACATTTTCCGCTACATCACCGTTCGGACTGCATTAGCCGCCGCGACAGCCCTGCTCATCTGCCTTTTTCTCGGTCCCCTCCTGATTCGCTATCTGAAAAAAAAGCAGATCGGAGAAGAAATCCGCGCCGAGGGGCCCCAGTCCCATTTTGAAAAAAAGGGAACGCCGTCCATGGGGGGAATCCTGATCATTTTCGCCGCCGTCATCCCGACTCTTCTGTGGGCCGACATGAGGAACAGCTATGTGCGAATCGCTCTCTTTGCCATGATCTCCTTCGGTCTTGTCGGATTTCTGGACGACTATCTGAAAATCATTCTCAAAAAACCCAAGGGACTGACCATACATCGAAAATTCACCTACCAGTTTGTGCTGTCCCTGATCATCGGGCTGTTTCTCATCTGGCTCGGGCATCAGAATGAATTCAATCTTCATCTTATCGTTCCCTTCTTCAAAAACTGGACCCCCTATCTGGGTTGGTTTTATCTTCCCTGGATCATGTTCATTCTCGTCAGCTCCTCCAACGCCGTCAATCTTGCAGACGGGCTTGACGGGCTGGCGACAGGCCTGACTCTGATCAGCGTGACGGCCTTCACAGCTTTGAGCTTCATCGCCGGACGGACGGACTGGTCGTCCTATCTGGATATCGCCTGGGTGCCCCAGGCGGCGGAACTGACCATTTTTGTCGGAGCCCTGGCCGGCGCCTGCCTGGGTTTTCTCTGGTTCAACTGCCATCCGGCCCAGCTCTTCATGGGAGATGTGGGCGCCCTCTCCCTGGGCGGAGCCATCGGCACCATCGCCATCCTGATCAAGATGGAGTTTCTGCTTTTTATGGTGGCGGGGGTCTTCGTCATCGAAGCCCTCTCCGTTCTTCTGCAGGTCGGATATTTCAAACTGTCGGGAGGCAGACGGATCTTTAAAATGG
>JAHIPL010000205.1 GCA_018894615.1 Acidobacteriota bacterium
ATGTCTCCACGCCCCTGACCGGCCAGGTTGAAGTAGCTGTGATGGGTGAGATTGACGGGTGTGGCCTTGTCCGTTTCCGCTTCGTAGTCGATTCTGAGTTCGTCGGTAGCCGTCAGAGTGTAAATAACGGTGACGGTGAGGTTGCCGGGATATCCCTCTTCGCCGTCCGGGCTGGTGTAGGCGAAACGGACGCCGATATCGTCTCCGCTCCAGACTTCTTCCGCATTCCAGACAACCTTGTCGAATCCCCTGACGCCGCCGTGGAGGTGGTTTTCGTTGTTGTTGACGGCCAGTGTATATTCTTCTCCGTCCAGCCGGAATTTGCCCTTGGCGATGCGGTTGCCGTAGCGGCCGACGATGCATCCGAAATAGGGCGATGACTGGATGTAGCCTTCAAGGGTATCCATCCCGAGTACGATGTCGCCAAGAATGCCGTCTCTGTCCGGAATTTCGAGTGAAACAAGGGTGGCTCCGTACGTCATCAGTCTGGCCTGTATTCCGTTGGGATTGGTGAGAGTGAAAATATCCACTTTTGTGCCGTCTTCAAGTCTTCCGAAGGCCTCTTTTTTTAGGTCCATCATCCGTCCTTTCACTGCTAATGTTTCATCCTCCGCCTGCTTACCGGACCGGCAGGAGATGACAAAAAATCCCGTCAGCACCGCCAAACACAAAACACCTATCGATTTCCTGTATGTGATCATGCGTTTTCTCCTCATTTTTTAGAAGAACACTGTCGATCCTTTTGATTCATTCAATGTATATCAGACCCACGATTTCTTCAAGGTAATATCTTTTCCCGCTAGGGGGATCCGCCGCCGATCCTTAGGGGAATCAAAGTCTCATTTTTTCGGCACCTTCAGTTCATAGAGGGAAATGCTGAGGGGGGGAACGGTCAGTTTTTCTGAAAAATTCTCACCCTCCACCTCTTGGATAGAAACGGCCGGAGGTTTTCCCGGCTCGTTGTAGGCCATGGGATCGCTGCCGCTGATCCGCCACAGTCGGTTGAGTTCAGGAAGGGACATATCCTTGAAAATCAGGCTGAGCGTCTGCCCGGTGTTTGTGGGATTGACCACGGCCAGGGTGAGGCTGACACCTTTTTCCTTCCAGGCGGCGGCCGCGTCCAGCGGGGCGGCGGCGCCTTCGAGGCGAAGTGGAATTGTGCCGAAATGATTCCGGTAGAGCTTGAGCGCCAATCCCGTGGTGGCGAAGGTCGCCTCCGTTTTACTGGTTTTGATGGCGCCGATGACGTTTACGGTCTGGGCGTAATTGGCCATATAGATGATGTCACTTTGCCGGAAATACTCGTGAAGGCCGGCGGCGATTCCCAGTGCGTCCTTTAAAAAATAGCGCACGCCCAACTCACCGTAGATGTGGGGGCCGTACCAGTAGTTCCACTCGTCGAGAGCGATGCGGATGTCCCTGCCCTCGAGCGCGGGAATGGTTTTCCGGTATTCTCTGTGGGCTTCAGCGATGTGGCGGACACTCTGAGGGATCTGGAAGACGTGGCTCATGAGCCCCGGGGCTTCCTGCCGGTAGAAGTGTTCGCTGATGAAATCCATGTGCCCCGCGCATTCGGCCAGCATGGCCCGGCTCCACTCACCCACCGCTCCGACCGCGATGAGCCGAATGGACGGATCCACAGTCCGCATGGCCTCCGCGAACAGGTTGTGCTTTTTGACGTAATCGCTGAGCGGCATGTGTCCCAGCTGCCAGTTCCCGTACATCTCGTTGCCGATAGACCAGAACCGGCAGCTGAAGGGTTCGGGGTGACCGTTTCCGGCTCGGACTTGTCCCTGAGGTGTATTCGGTCCGCCGTTGACGTACTCGACCTCGTCGGCCGCCGACCGGACATCCCCCAGCCCGCTGTTGACGGCGATAAAAGGCTCGGTGTCGATCAGTCGGCAGAAGTCCAAAAATTCGTGAATGCCGACGTCATTGGGCTCGATCCCTTTCCAGGCCGGGTTCTTGCGCGGCGGCCGCCTGTCGCGGTCCCCGATGCCGTCCCGCCAGTCGTAGCCGCTGACAAAATTGCCTCCCGGCCAGCGGTAGACGGGAGCATCCAGTTCGCGAAGGAGGGCGAGCACTTCAGGACGGAATCCATCGATATTGTCGGCGGGCATGAGCGAAACCGTGCCGATGCGGAGCATTCCTGTTCCGGTCCCGCTGATTTCCAGCCGGCCGGAATCGGTCTCCTCTCCCGCCGTAAAGGAGAGGGGATAGGTCGAGTATCCGCTTTTCAAGTCCTTTAAAGAAATGGTTTCCCTCTCAGTTTCGGAGTCCCCCCAGGCAAGGCAAATCCGCACTTCTTTGACTCCGGAATCAGCGGCCAGGACGATTCGTCCCGTGTATTTTTTGCCTTGAAGCAGGGCCAGTTCTCCCTGAGTGAGTCCGGCCGCCGTTCCCTTCAGATTCAGTACGGGAGAGTGGTCGCCCACAAAAGGCCGGGTGGTGTCCATCTCCAGAGATGAAGGCTCACCAGTCAGGATCCAGGGCGACTCTTCCGCGCCGATGTCGTAAAAAAACTTGCGGTCTTCGAGCATCTCAGCCCAGATACCGCCGTAGATGCAGCGGCCCAGGTGCTCGATGAACTGTCCGTAGATGTAGGGGGAGATGGGTTCACCAATATTTTCCCCGCTGATCGTCACTTCGGGTTTCATTTCCCTCGTCTCCAGGAGATCGAGCTCCAGGTCGTCGTACCAGGCGGTCCCAGTGGATTTCCCCCAGCCGCCGAAAAGACAGTTTATTTGGACCGCATCCCTTCCTTCTGTTTCGAACTCCATGTCCACCCGGGTCCAGTCGGATGTTCCGGTGACGGGAGATGTTCTCCCCTTGTCGATCCCTTGCAGGTTGAGGAGGGCTCCGCGGCCGGTTCCTGCGTTTAGATTGTCGGTTTTGATCCAACCGGTCAGACGGTAGCGGCTGTATGGCAGGACAGGGACAACGGCCGACCAGGAAGCGTCGGCTCCCTCATCCGAGGTGATCATGAGGCTCTGCTCTCCCGTCCGGGCGACCGTGTCCACGACGAACTGTGCTCCCTTCTGCCAGTTCCGGGTTTCCCAGGCCCTGACCGTATCGCCCTCCATCTCCTCAAAGGACGGATTGGGAACGATGTTCCGCCGCACCGTTTTGTCACCGATGGACAGCAGGATGGAAAAACCCACGGCTGCAATAATAATAAAAATCAAAATTCCAAACGCTTTCCCTTTCGTTAGACTCATTCTACCCTCCTGAAATGATGAGGCAATTTAAAAGATCCTGAGATCACTAATAAAGACAGATGTTTACTCATTGGATGGGTGGCAGGCGGAGGAGGCCCCCCACCTCTTCATTTCACCTTCCATTCGGACTCGGTCGATCCCTTTTTTGGCCACCAGTGGAAGTTGGGCTGCCGGTGACCTCTGCTTCCGCCGCTGTAGAGGGTTCAGGTGCGGGAAGGGCCTTGTCCGGAATGCGGGCCAGCCAGACGGCCATTTCCCCCTGTCCGCGGTGGGCCCAGGCATAGTAGGGAATCAGGATCAGGTCCTGGCCGGTGATGACCGCCACGCCGTTCAGGAGATCCGCCCGGACTTCGGTCCGCAGCTCCGCCGTATCGGGCAGGATAAGATTGTGTGCCCGTCCTCCGTTGTCCGCCCACTCCGCGGTGTAGACAAGAGGACCTCTCTCGACGGCCACCCGGCCTCTGTCCGCTTCGACCGCGTCATGAGCCAGGACCCGGCGGACCGGCATGGGCAGATCGATGTCCACCGCGTCTCCCTGTTTCCAGCGGCGCTTAAGTGACACATAGCCATTCTTCGTTTTAAGGCGGACGGTTTTGCCGTTAAGCTTCAGAACGGGCGCCTCATCTCCTTCTCCAGCATAGCGGTACAGGTCTCCGGGGATGGGCTGCCCCTGGGCCCAG
Source organism: Acidobacteriota bacterium (assembly GCA_018894615.1). GTDB lineage: Bacteria > Acidobacteriota > Aminicenantia > Aminicenantales > Aminicenantaceae > JAHIPL01. The sequence goes on from JAHIPL010000205.1 coordinate 3,899, forward strand.
CCCGGAATGCGGACCATAAGATTGAAGCTCCGGGGTTCTTCCGTATCGACGACAATCTTTATGCCGCCGCTCCAGGGATAATCCGTTATCTGCCGCAGGGTGACCGTTCCTTCCTTCAGGGGAATTTGTGCATCGCTCTGCATAAAAAGATTGACGTAAACCTCTTCGTCCCGGACGGCATAGGCGTAGCCGGGAATTGAGGGGAGGAAGCGGGTGACATTGCTGGGACAGCAGGAACAGGTGAACCAGGGGCTTCGGCTGTGCTGTCCGAAGGAGGCCAGAGGATTGGGATAAAAAAAGCGGTCTCCGCTGAAACCGATTCCCGATAGGGCCCCGTTGTAGATCACCCGCTCCAGGACGTCGATGTAGCGGGCGTCCCCGTGAAGAAGGAACATGCGGTGGTTCCAGTAGACGTTGGCGATGGAGGCGCAGGTTTCGGCATAGGCGCTTTCGTTCGGGAGTTCGTAGGCGGGGCCGAAACCTTCCCAGGCTCCTGTGGCGCCTATCCCGCCTGTCAGATATATTTTTTTTGTGACGACATTGTCCCAGATGCGGTCGATGGCGTCGATGTAGCTGCGGTCACCGGTCAGGGCGGCGATATCGGCCATTCCGGCGTACATGTAGGCGGCCCGGACGGCGTGACCGACAGCTTCGCTCTGCTCGACGACCGGGACGTGATCCTGGCTGTACTCACCGAAGAGCTCCCGCCCTTCCGCCTTTCCCCTGTCGTCAAGGAAGTACTTGGCCAGGTCCAGGTATTTCTGTTCGCCGCTGATGCGGTAGAGTTTGGCCAGGCCGATCTCGATCACCTGGTGTCCGGGGACGCCCCTCAGTTTGTCCGGGCCGAACACGGAGACAAGAAGGTCGGCGTTTTTGAGGGCGATGTCCAGAAGGGTCCGCTTGCCGGTGGCCAGAAAGTGGGCGTAGGCCGCTTCATAAAGATGCCCCATGTTGTAGAGCTCGTGCCCCATGTAGAGGTTGTCCCAGCGGTTTTCTTTGACCCATTGATGGGGTTTCTCCGCATTGACAGACCGGGCTGTATAGAGATAGCCGTCCTCTTCCTGGGCGGCTGCGATGGTCTTGATCAGGTTGTCTAGGTAGCCGTCCAGTTCCGCGTCATATGCCACCTTGAGGGAGTAGGACGCCCCCTCGATGATCTTAAAGAGATCGGAGTCGTCGAACGTGTAGGCGGTGCAGAATTCCCCTCTCTCAACTTCCCCTGTCAGGACCTTGGCCGCCTCTTCGAAATTTCTGATGCGCCCCGTCTCCTCGCACTGATCGAAGGCGTAGGGGATGGTGACAGTCCGGTTGGTTTCGAGCCGAGGGCTCCAGAAGGAATCCTTGACGTCAACAGCCGTAAAGGGAACCGGTTGAATGGGGTAGTCGTGGCTGTTTTCCGCCGGCTGTTTTTTCCCTGTTCCGCAGGCGCAGAACAGAAGGAAAAGAACGATGGCCGGACAGACGCAGCGGTGAGTCGATTGTTTCTTCATGGTGTCTCTCTCCTCTTCTTAGAAAAACTCCTAATAAAATGACTATACATGATTTGGTCTTAGAATTCACGCAGTCTCTAACGTATTATTTATCAATACGTTATGAAGGGACACATCCTGTTTTTCATCATCCCCCATGATTGACCAGGTCCATTTCGTGTGATACGTTTATTTCGGACAATCACATTCAGACCAAAGAAAAGAAACCTTAAAATGCTGCAAAGAGAGAAAAAGCTGAAAAAAATTTTAATTGTAAGCTGTGGACTTCTGCTTGTCCTGACCGGATGTCCGAATGCGAAACAAGTAGGAGAGCGGTTGATGGACGGGGAGTTCTGGCGCAATCAGCTCCTCTTCGACCTTATGCCGCACTGGTTAGAGCATGTAACGGATAAGGAATACGGGGCCTTTTATATGAATCTGTCCCGCGAGTGGAAACCCATACCGCCCTGGGACAAGGTTCCGGCGATGATCAGCCGCCAGATATTCAGTTTTTCCACGGCTTATCTTCTTTCGGGGGAGGAAAAATATCTTGAAGTCGCCCGGGAGGCGGTGGATTATCTGTTGGAGTATGGCTGGGACAAAAAATATGGAGGGTGGTTTGGAAGTCTTACTCAAGACGGGGCGCCGAAGGATACGGTTAAGGGTGCGGCCTCTCAACTTTATTCCAATGTGGGACTGATCCGGTATTATTTTGTCACAGGAGATGAGCAGGCTTTGTCGCACGTTCTGAAATCCGTCGAAATCCAAAAAACCTACGCACAGGACAAGGAATTTGATGGTTATTATGTAACTTTGAATAGAGATTTGAGCGTCAGGGATTTTGTCAAAGCCAAGCATTCACACTATGGTCAGGGTTCGATCATGCCCGATCTCATTCTTGCCACCCGGGATCCGGAGGTTCTGGCCTTTGCCGAACATCTGGCCGATTTAAGCATAGAACGTATGATCGATCCCGAGGAGGGCTGGATTTTAGGATATCCGATCGGATTTGATCAGGAATGGAACCATACTCCCTACATCGTGGAAGGAAAAGAGGGGACGTATCTGGGCGCAAGTTCCACAGCCGCCCTCTTTTTTCTGCGCCTCTACCATTTGACGGGAAAGGAAATCTATCTGAAGCATGGGATGGCACTGGGAGAAAAACTCTGCCGCTACGGATGGGATACAGAGCGGGGAGGGTGGTACAGCATTGTGGAGAAGTCGCCTCCTTATCAGCCTCTGGGTGTCCAGGAAATTTATTGGTGGATTCAGATCTACGGATCCTTGCTGCAGCTTCAGATGTACCACGTTACGCAAGAAGACCAATATTTGAACCGCTTCCGGAAAAGTGAGCTCTTTTACGATCGCTACTTTGTAGATCAGAAATACGGCGGCGTCTTTAAGAGTGTTTCTCCGGATGGGTTGTTATTGGGAGACGGAAATAAAGCGGAAGTATGGCTTACCTCGTACCATCAGATCGAACATGCATGGCTCAATTACATCTATCTCAATCTCTATGTGAACAAGCGGCCTGTCGTCCTCCATTTTAAATTGGACGGCCCGAAGAAATATTTCGTCTCTCCTGTGGACGATCCATCGGTGCATATTCAGGAAGTGCGGATCAATGGGAAATTATGGGATGCCTTTGATGCCAAGGAGCGAAGCATAGACTTGCCTGATGGTAAAAGTCTAAAGGTGGAAGTCACACTCGTCGGGCGGTCTTAATCTAAGAGGGTGGGTTTTCGGCGCCACCAGGAGGCCAGCACTGATCCGGAGATATTCATCCATGGACCAAATATGGCAGGCGCAAGTGCGACACTGGCGCTTTTTAGCACTTCCATGGCGATGCCGGATGCCATTCCGCCGTTCTGCATGCCCACCTCAAAAGCTACGGTCCGGCATGAGCTTTCATCCAGCTTTGCTGCTCTGGCACCCCAATATCCCAGAACGTAGCCGCAAAAATTGTGAATGACCGTTACAGCGATCAGCACCAGCCCTACGGATAAAAGCATCTCCTGAGATCGGGCAGTGATGATCGCAATGATAAAACAGATTCCACACATCGAAACCACAGGCAGCGCTTTGTCCATCCAGGTCTCCGGACCTTTAAGCATAACGCTGACGATAAGCTTGGATAATGCAACAACACCGATCAGAGCAAACCCGATGGTTATTCCGTTTTTGAGCACTCTCAGCGGCCCGAGAAAATCTCCCTTTAAAAAAATTGTAACCAGTGCAAGGCCGATGCCCACAGCCGATAAGAGAAGCAGTGACCTGCCGGCGTTGGCCCACCTCTTACGGCTGTACAGGACTCTGTTTGCAAATAATCCTGCAATAATCGGCACGATAATCATATTGAGTATCGAAAACATCATGGCAACAAAATCAATCGGCACAAGTCTGCCTGCAAGAGTCTTCATCAAAAAGGGAGTCATCAACGGCGAAATAAGGGTGGAACAGGAGGTCATTGTCACAGAGAGGGCGACGTTGCCCTTGGCAAGATATGTCATTAAATTGGACGCCACACCTCCCGGACAGGAACCGATGAGAATAATACCGGCAGCGACTTCCGGCTCAAAATTGAAAAGCATAGCAATGCCGCAGCCCAAGAGCGGCATCACAGTGAACTGCAGGAATATCCCGATAAACACCGGCCACGGCATGGTGAACACCCTTTTGAAATCCTTGATATTCAGCGTGGTGCCCATGCCGAACATGATGATCTGGATCAGGGGAACGATCAGGTATTTTAGGTCGAATCTGAACCAGGTTCCGAAAACCTCAGGATAGAACATGGAAGCAGCCACAAAGGCAAAGACCCAGACAGTGAACGCAAAATTCTTGAAAAGAGGATGTCTCATCCAATGCTTATAAGTTGTACAGTTCCGCCATGTTTTCCTGGGGCTTGAAGTTGTAGAGACACTGATCCAAAGGAGTTCCGAGCACATCAATTTTATCGATCTCTCCCTGTCCCATGCCTGCTTCCGTCATCGCCGAAAGATAGAGGACCCTCTTGGGATCAAATCCCATAATTTTGGTGGCGAGAGTGTCGACCGCCAGGGCATCCAGACCGGCAACAGCCACGCGGGAATCAAAGGGAGTTCCCCATGCCGGGCCATTCCCTTCCATTGCTTCAAACCCATCTATCAACGCCAGGTCAGGATAGACTTCCTGGGCTATATGAAACATGTTGAAATGGCAGAGACCGTTCACCGCTGGAGGAGTGGTATGTAATAACGCCTTATCATTTTTCTTGTAATCATTGAGAGGACATGCGAGAAGAACATTTTTTAACGACAATGTCACCAGCACTTTGTTGTGGGTTTTCATCTGGGAAGCAGAAATAATGTAAACATCCGGGTCTAGAAAGGTAGAGATTATTCTCACAGGCAGCGGATTGTGATCTTTCCCGAAAACGTAGCGATATTGATAAGAAGAATCCTGATTGAAGTCGACCAACCTTACATTGTATTCGTTCTCCAGCGGAAGATACCCGTTATTTTTAAAACCGTCAATGGTATTCATGGCTCCTGATTCACCGATGATGATCTGTTTTTTATAGTGAGGAGCAAGAAAATCCAAAAGGGCTCGAAGGGCGTCCACATGTGTAATGGCAAGCGGATTATCGGAGACCACCACGTTTGGCTTGATTAAAATCGTTTTGTTGCCGATGGAGCCGAGAATTTCATCCTCAATATTTTTGAGCGATTGATACACGATCTCGCGCCGGTCATTGCCCTTGACCAGGCTCACTCTGGAATGCTCGGTCACTTGTTTGTAAAGCCGGCCGGTCTCTTCCTCCTGAATAAAATGACCGCGCTGCCGGCTCTTTGTACAGAATATTTGCCCCCCGAGAGTTATCCCTCCCAACGTGCCTATTCCAATATTTTTTAGGAAATCACGGCGTTTTAAAATATTTCTGCCCTTTACCATTGCCATCTCCCTTATTTATTCTTCAATGGATATTCCAGGCCCTTCACATTTGTACGGATCATGTAAATTTTATCATAGCATGTCGCATAGATCGTCTTCATGTCTTCGCCGCCGAAGCAGCAGCTGACCGGATAAACCGGGAAGTTCACAATCCCGATGAATTCACCTTCAGGATTAAAGATCTGGAGCCCCATGTATGTGGCAACATAAATATTGCCAAGCTCGTCGATGGTCATGCCGTCAGCACCTGAGCTTTTTCCCTTTCTGTTCAGCACTTCGGGCGTCAGGTAAAGCTCTGCAAACTTGCGGCCGTTGGAGACGGTCCCGTCATCGCTGACATCATAAGCCCAGATAAAGTTATCCTTATTGCTGTCGACATTCCACCACTCTTCGTCATCATAGGTGTTGTTGACGTAGAGAGTTTTTCCATCCGGGCTCAGGAGCACACCGTTCGGCATGGCAAAATCATCCGGCTCGATGATCCTGATCACTTCGCCTTTGGGTGTCAGATAATAAACACTCCTGCCGGGCTGGTTTTTTTTCGTGTCGGGTGTGAACTGAGGGTCGGTAAAATAGATGCCTCCCCCGGCATCAATGACAAGATCGTTGGGCCCATCAAGACGCTCACCTTCATATGTGCTCGCCAATGTCCTCAACACGTTCCCTTCCGTTGTCATTTCGATCACGCGGTGACCGAACATGTCACAGACGGCAAGGTTTCCGTTGCCCAGCGGCATGGTCCCGTTTGTTTGCATCTTGCCGTGGGATAAATATCGATAGGAGCCGCTGGGGCTCATTTCGACCAGCGAACTCTTCCCGGGATCTCCGTTCCACTCCTGGGTGAAGGACATGCTGGAGAAATAGAGTTTTCCGTTCATCCATGAGGGCCCTTCCGTGAAGTGAAGTCCCGGGCCTTTCTCGGCACCATCAACGACAAGCTCGACCCGGGCATCCTCGGGAATAAGGGCATGATAGGCCGCATGCCTTTTCGCCGAATTCTCTGCATAATCCGGACGGGGCGGCCAAAAAACATCAAGCACATCGCATCCGAAAGGTCCGTTTGTACCGCCGTGGACCATATCGGCCGGAAGATATAAAATATCGCCTTCTTCCATTCGTGTCGTACTGTCGAGAATAATCTCATCAATCCAGCCGCGGATAACGATCATCACCTGTTCTTCGGGATGGATGTGATGGGCAAAAGTCGAACCAGGATCCATCCTGAGGAAACTCAACTGAGCACCCCGGCCGGAAATAAGTCGAGAATTGGCTCCGGAAACAAGCTCGGTAAATTGTATGTCATACAGATCATACATCTTATTCGGTACAACAGAGGGCTCAAGAGGAAACTCCCCTTCAAGAACATCCGGGGGCGGTTCGGGAACTCCGGCTTTTGCCAGGTAGTCGAGACGTATCGGATAGTAAACCTCGAGGATTTCCGCTCCTTCATCTCCGGTCTTCACGGCGTTTTCAGATCCTTTTTCAAGGAAAACAAATTCAACCTTCGGCGTACCACCATGAGTACCATCCGGCTCCTCACGTTCAAGCGCATGCATGGGAACAAAACTCCCGTTAATAAGCTGTTCAACCGAACCTTTCAAAACAAACATAAGACGTTCACTCTGAAGAATCTCTCTGGGGATCTCCGCGCCGGGCTCAAGAATCATCCAGCTGACGAGGGTGCCCTTACCCCAGTACATACCGGTTTTTACGCCGGGTGCAATTTCTGTGACAGGCAGATTTTTTATGTTGGTGACGGTGCCCGGCTCGAGATTCGGGACAATGTTGGTTTCATGAATATCATTACGGATTCGCCCTTCGATGTTTTCCTCTTTGATGATCCTGTTGTTTATTGTCTTCCAGTCCGGTTCTTTGGCGCATCCGGCAAAAAAAAGGACATAAGCGGAAACCGCCGGAACAATAAATCTCAATAGGTGTTTGCCCATCCATTTAAATTTTTGCATGAACTCCTCCTCTGAATTGGCCTAAGTTATCGCCTGATGTCAGGCAATAATCTCAATTTTATTTCAGCCGGTCTTGACGGTTACCGAGGTAAAGCCACAGCATATGTTCATCCGTATGGTTTATCGAGCTGTGGGGCACCTTATTATTCGGCGGGATGAGAAATGCTTCACCCGGCTCCTGCCAAAGGAGACGGTTTCCGAATAACAGAAGGCTCTTGCCCTTCAACTGACACCAGATTTCTTCACATCCAGGGCCGTGAACATGCGGCTGGGCGATGTCGAATTTGTCGATGGATACAATAGCCATCCCCATTGGATTTGCGAATGTCGGACTCACATCATAAACAAATCCACGACCTATGTGGGCCCAATGAAATCCGACGCCGGGCGTTGAATCATGATAACTCCCCACCGACATTTCCTTGTTTGGGATGAATCCGTCTGATATCTCTTCAACGACGATGAGCATTTCAAGGCATGCGTCCGTCGGGTTAAAGAAGCGATATTCGAGGTCCGCAGGAATGACGACAGCGGTGCCCTCCTCGAGTTCTGCTTTCTTCCCTCCGGCTTCTACCTGTCCGGTTCCCTCCATCACATAGAAAAAGACCTGTTCTTTATCATGTTTTGTGGGCTGTGTGTTACAGCGGGGTTGGAGAACTCCCCGTTTATAGGCTTTCAGGTACTTTAATACCGCGCCCTTTCCGGGAGGATCGAGAGGATCACCGGGAGTCAGTATATCACGTTCAATAAGTCCGCCGTGTCCTTCATGAGGGAGTGAATTTCTCCAATGGTTGATGTAAAGGTAAACATCCGTGTCGACCTCCGGGTGGCGGCGGTTGGATTTGGCGTGTTCTTGGAAGGATGGTTCCGGCTCCTCGGTTAATTTTTCTTGAAGCAAAACAGCTGAAATGCCGCCTAATCCAAGAGCAAACATAAATACTGTCGTAAGGACTAAGATTTTTTTCATTCGTTACCTCCTTTGCTTAGACAAGTCAAGAAATGGATATGTATGATTGTTCATATCATAGAAAGTGATTATGGTCTACTGAAAAAGCAGTCCATTTATTGCATAAAATCACGCAATCCAACACAAAGGTTTGACAGGGCCTTTCCCCCGTAGTAAAACTGTTGTGACCTTTTGGAGGAGTGAGAAACATGCAGGTCCTTCACACCCTTGACTGGCTGATCATCGGATTATATTTTGCCGTTCTGTTCGGCATCGCCTTCTGGGTTCTCCGGCAAAAACAGGATACAACCACCGATTACTTTCTGGCCGGGCGACACGTGGGCTGGTTCGTCATCGGCGCCTCCATTTTTGCCTCCAATATCGGGTCCGAACACATCGTCGGGCTGGCGGGAACGGCGGCTAAAAGCGGTGTGGCCATGGCGCATTACGAACTCCACGCCTGGTGCGTCCTGCTTCTGGGTTGGGTGTTTATTCCTTTTTACATGAGAAGCCGCGTTTTCACCATGCCCGAATTCCTGGAAAAACGGTATTCACCTGCCGCCCGCTGGTTTCTGTCCATTATTTCACTTGTCGCCTATGTTTTCACCAAGGTGTCCGTCACCGTCTATGCCGGGGCGATCGTTTTTCAGACCCTGATGGGGATCGATTTCTGGACAGGGGCTCTGATCACGGTGGTGCTGACCGGGATATACACTATTCTCGGCGGACTGCGGGCCGTTGTCTACACCGAAGCGCTTCAGGCCATCGTCCTTATTCTGGGATCGCTGACCGTGACGGTGATCGGGCTCATCAAGATCGGCGGGTGGAACAAGCTTATTGCCCTGGCCGGTTCGGAACATCTGAACCTGTTCCGTCCGCTCAGCGACCCGGACTTTCCCTGGCTGGGCATAGTCCTGGCAGCTCCTATCGTCGGCATTTGGTACTGGTGTACGGACCAGTACATCGTTCAGCGCGCCCTGGCCGCCCGGAGTGAAAGCCACGCCCGGCGAGGCACCATTTTTGCCAGTTATCTCAAGCTTCTGCCTTTCTGGATTTTTATCATTCCCGGCATTATTGCCTTCGCTCTGACAAAAACCGGTCAGCTCGATCTTGCATCTCCCGACCAGGCTTTTCCGGCCATGGTCAAAGCCCTGCTTCCCATTGGGATCCGGGGTCTGGTCATCGGCGGCCTGCTGGCGGCCCTCATGAGTTCTCTAGCCGCGGTCTTCAATTCCTGCTCGACTCTCTTCACCATGGATATCTATAAAAAAATCCGACCGGACGCCTCTGAGAAACGGCTGGTTTTTGTCGGACGGGTGGCCACGGCGGCCGTGGTTGTCTGCGGTATCGCCTGGATCCCTCTGATGAAATTCATTTCAGGCGAACTTTACCACTACCTCCAAAGTGTCCAGTCCTATCTGGCTCCACCCATCACGGCCGTTTTCCTGCTGGGCCTGTTCTGGAAAAAGATCAACGCCAAGGGAGCGGTTTCGGCGCTCATCGGCGGGTTTATTATCGGTATGCTAAGGTTGGTCCTAGAACTCGGAAAGGAACACTTGAGCGGTTTTCTGTATCAGTTTGCCAGCATCAATTTCCTGTATTTCTGCATTTTTCTGTTTCTCATCAGTATCGCCATCATGGTTGTTGTCAGCATGCTGACGGAGGCGCCCAACTTCGAGAAGATCAGGGGCCTGACCTACGCCACCACCGTATCCAAAGACAAGGCGGCGTCCCGGGCCAGTTGGAACACCCGAGACCTGGTTTTATCAATTATTGTCCTTGTCATCATCGCCGCGGTGATGATCTATTTTTCGCCCCTTGTGATCGCAAAGTAGAAAAGATGAATCGAACAATTTTTACCATCGAGTGAATATCAGAGAGAAAGAGGAGTGAATGATCAGTAAAAAGTATTATACTCTGGGCCTGGATTTTGGAACCAATTCCGTCCGGGCTCTGATTGTCGATCTTTATAACGGGGATGAAATCGGGACCTCGGTTTTCCCCTATCCTTCCGGAAATGACGGGATTCTTCTCGATGACTCCGATCCCAATGTCGCCCGGCAGAATCCGGCCGATTACATCGTAGGGATCGAGATCTCGGTTCAGGATGCTGTCGATGCGGCGAAGAAAAATGATCCGGATTTTGATCCGAAACGGATCATCGGGATCGGTGTCGACACCACGGGAAGCAGTCCCATGCCCGTCGATTCGAGCGGGACGCCGCTGGCCCTCCACCCGAAGTTTAAGGACAACCTCAACGCCCAGGTCTGGCTCTGGAAGGATCACACCGGTTATGAAGAGGCCGCCGGCATCACGGCTGTGGCAGCAAAAATGCGGCCGGCATATATGGCCAAGGTGGGAGGCACCTATTCCTCCGAGTGGTTCTGGAGTAAAATCTGGCACTGCCTGAACGTCGATCCCTCTGTTTTTGATGCTGCCGACAGCTTTGTCGAGATCTGTGATTACATTCCCGGTCTCCTGACTGGAAAAACGGCGCCGAATCAGCTGGCCCGAAGCATCTGCGCCGCAGGCCACAAGGCCATGTTCAACACGGAGTGGGGAGGCCTTCCCGACATCGAATTCCTGGCCGCCTGCGATCCCCGGCTGGCCGAACTGCGGGGGCGCCTGTATGACACCGCCTATCCCTCCAACCATCTGTTTGGAGGCCTGACCGATGAATGGGCCGGCAGACTGGGCCTTCGGCCGGGAATCGCCGTTGCCGTCGGTGCCTTTGACGCTCATATGGGCGCCGTCGGCGCCGGCGTCGGGGAAGGTACTCTTGTCAAGATTCTGGGCACGAGCACTTGTGACATTATGGTCTCCCCCCGGCAGAAGGGTTTCGCAGATATTCCCGGTGTGTGCGGAATAGTGGATGGGTCCGTCATTCCGGGTATGATCGGTATCGAAGCCGGGCAGTCTGCGGTGGGGGATATCTTCCTCTGGTTCGTCAACAATCTGGTGCCGGACATATACGGCTGTACCGCGGATGAGAAATTTATGAATCTGGGACGGCTGGCCGCTGCGCAGAAACCGGGCGAACACGGTCTTCTGGCACTGGACTGGAACAACGGCAACCGCACCATTCTGGTGGATGTGCGCCTGAGCGGGCTTCTGGTCGGGCAGTCCCTGCACACGCAGGCGCATGAAATCTACAGGGCTCTGATCGAGGCCACGGCCTTCGGCGCCCTGACCATCATCAACCGGATCGAAGAATTCGGGGTCCGTGTGGCAGAGATCGTCAACTGCGGCGGGCTGGCGGCCAGGAACTCCTTCCTGATGCAGGTCTATGCCGATATCACCGGGCGTCCCATGAAGGTGTCCCGGAGCGATTTGACCTGTGCCCTGGGGGCGGCCCTCTTTGGTGCCGTCGCCGCCGGGAAAGAGGCGGGCGGTTTTGAGACGGTGGAGG
>JAHIPL010000206.1 GCA_018894615.1 Acidobacteriota bacterium
CAACAATGGCGTTGTCGACCAGAAGCCCCAGGGCGATGACCAGTCCGGCGATGGTCATCTGCTGCAGGCCGAAGTCGCTCAGGTCCACAAATCCCAAGGCTATAAAAATGGAAAAGGGGATGGCCAGCATGACGATAAAGGATGCGCGAATGCCCACGGCCAGAAATACGACAAGGCCGACCAGAATCAAACCCTGAAGAAGATTGGAGAAAAAAGTGTTGAGCCTCATCTTGACGCTTTCGGACTGATCAAAAACAGTGTAAAGAGTGATGTGGCCGGGAAGTGTCTCCTCAAAGGCGTGAAGCTCTTCTTTGACCTTTCCCATCACGTCGAAGACATTGGTGCCTTCCTTCTGATTGAGTGTGATGTAGACGGCCCGTTCCCCGTTGACTCTGGCTTTGTAAAGGATGTCCTCCTCGGTCAGACGGACGTCGGCGATATCCTTCAGGAAGACAACTTTTTCGCCGTAGGCGTGGACAATGATGCTGCGGATTTCGTCCAGGGTTTCAAAGGAGCCGCTGGTTTTGATGTTGAACCGTTTTTCGCCGATGTCGATGTGCCCGCCCGGAATGTTGAAATTGGCAGCCTGGACGGCCTGGATGATCCGGTTCATGGAGATGTGACTTTGGGCCAGTTTGTCCAGATCGAGCGAGATGCGGACCTCCTGCTCGGGAAGGGCCCAGGTGAGGAGCTTTTTGACGCCGTAAATCTTTTCCAGTCTTTTCTCGAGCCGGTCGGCTTCCTCTTCCAGTTCCCGAAAGGCACCCGTTTCGGAAATGAGAGCCAGCTGCAGAGCGATGACGTGGTCGGAGATGTTCCAGCGCTGAATGGTCAGGTCCATGATGTCTTCGGGGAGTTCCGCACGGATGCTGTTGACCTTTTGCAGAAGCTCGGAATAGGTCTGGTCCATGTCGACGCCGGAAAAAAACTCGACGGCGATGGCGGCGACCCCGTCTCTTGCCAGGGAGTTGATCCGCTTGATGTTATCCAGCTCGTTGAGTTTTTCCTCGATGGGATCGACCACGAGCTGCTCCATATCCGATGGTCCGGCTCCCGGGTAGAGGACAATGACGGATGTCCCGTTGGGGGTGACCTGAGGATCTTCCGACCGGGGCATGGTCAGAAAGGAGACCACGCCGGAAAGGACGAGGAGAAGAATGAGAATGAGGGTGAATTGATAGTTGTTGATGGCGAAGGCTGATAATTTCATCGGACGATCTCCACCATCTGCCCGTCCGTCAGGGTGGATGCGCCGTCCGTTACGACGAGGGGTGTCCCTTCAAGTCCTTCGCTGACGGCGGCGAAGCGGCCGAAGAGAAAAGCGATGGTGACGGTGCGGCCGGCAACTTTTCCCGAATCCGGATCGACGGTGAAGACCCGGCCTAAAACGCCTTCCGCCCTGACAAGGGCTTCCACGGGGATAAGGCTGAAGAGGCGGGTGGCCGAGGGGGAAAGGACGACTTCGGCGATAAAACCGGAAACCAGTTTTTTATCGGCGGCAGCGAGTCTCAGCTCCACTTCATAGGTTCCGGTCATGGGATCGGCCGATTCGACGATTTCCGACACCTCCGCTTTGAAGGTTGATTCGGGATAGGCGTCGAAAGTGACAACGGCCTCATCTCCCAGCGTCAGCCGGACCAGGTCCCTGTCACTGACCCCCACCCGGATGATCCAGTCCCTGTCCAGAGAGGCGAAAAAAAACACGGGAGATCCCGGGCCGGTCATTTCATTTTCCTCCATCAGGCGTTTGAGAATGCGGCCGTCGGATGGAGCTCTTATTTCGGCGTGCCGGAGATTAAATTCCGCCGCTTGCAGCTGTGACTGTGCCACCCGGGCGTAGGTCTGCGTGTTCTGGTACTGCTCAAGAGTGGCCGCTTTTTCCTCATACAGGGATTTTATGCGCTCCAGGTCGCGTCCGGCTTTTTCAGCGGATGAACGGGCCTGCTCCACCTGGGAGCGGATTTCAGCCAGGTTGAGTCGGGCCAGAATCCGTCCTTTTTTGACCGTCTGCCCCTCCTCCACGGCAATCGTCTGAATGATGCCCCCAATTTTAAAGGACAGCCGGATCTCCTTTTTCGAAGCGACCCGGCCGTATGTGTGGATGGGCTTGGACAGTTCCCGGATTTCGACCCGGACGGTTTTAACCCGGGGGACGGTCCGTATTTTATCCTCCGCTTTTTCTTCCGTCCGGCAGGCTGTCAACAGCAATCCCATTCCAAGCAGAAGAACCATTCCCTTTTTTGTCCCGTTTGTCATTGGTTTGTCTCCTCGTTGGCGTACCGGCTGAGGTCAACACCGGCGGCGGCCCTTTCAAAATCGGCCGCTTTGATGCAGAGTTCATGTTCGGCCAGAATCCGGTTGACTCCGGCGTTGGTCATGGTCGTTCGCGCATCCAGATATTCGATTTGGGGCGCCATTCCCTTGTCATACTTCTTTTGCACGATCTCGAAGGATTCCCGGGCACTCCGTTCCCTGGCTTCAGCGGCCTCCACGGCTTTGCGGGCGGCCGTCAGGGCATGGGCGGCATTGACCACCTGAAGACGGATTTGATGGGCAAGCTCGACCCGTTGTATTTCCAGCCTGCTTTTCTCAAGCGCCGCCTGTGTTATTTTAGCTCTGCTTCGGCCTCCGTCAAAAATGTTCCACTCAAAAACAAGGGAAGCCATCCAGTAGTCATCCTGCTTCCCTAAGCTATATCGCTCCCCCTGAATCCCGTAATCGACGACCGCCGTTAATGTGGGCAGGTAAGCGGCGCCGGCCAGTTTTTCCTGCTGACCGGTGATCCCGATGACCACATCCAGCTGCCGGAACTCCTCCCTTTTTAAAAGAGCATTTTGTACCGCGGCCTCCACATCGTCGGGAGAGAGAGGAGGGGTGGGAAGGGTTTGAGTCTTTTCGATTTTTTCGTCCAGATCCCTGTTGAGCAGAAAATTGAAATAGGAGCGGGCCATGGATTCGTTTTTTTCCGCCTCCGCCCGTTTCTGATCGAGGTCGGCGATTTCAGCCTCGGCACGGAACACAACATCTTCGGTCGCTTTCCCGATGCTGAAAAGATTGCCGCTGACGCGCAGATTTTCCCGGAGGAGTTCTTCCGTTTTCTCCAGCAGTTCAAATACGCGGCAGGATTTGAGATAGTTGTAATAGGCGGTTTGAATTTCGCTGACAAGTTTCCTGGAGAAGGCGGATATTTCGGCCCTGTCAGCATCACTCAAACCGGACCTGATTTTTACGTTGTGATGGAGAGCGGGCTGGACAAGAGGTTGAACGAGGCGGATTTTTGTTTCCTGTTCCTGACTGCGGTAGAAAGGAAACCGTTCGTTTCGCAGATTGGTCGGATAATCAGAGGGAATCCCCTGCAGCCGGTAGAGGTCGTTGAGTGAGGTGTAAACCGGATTCATCAGATCGCCGATAGGGAATTCGATCAGACGCCCGCCGCCCGCTCTTGTGTAGCGACCCTGAACGGCGATGGTTGGGTAGAACATCCTTTTGGCCTCATTCAGGGCTGCTAGGCTTTTCTCAAGGGAGAATTGATGCTGGCGCAGGGCGAGATTGTCGGACAGGCCGGTGCGGATGTAAGTATCGAGCACGGATTCTCCCGC
>JAHIPL010000207.1 GCA_018894615.1 Acidobacteriota bacterium
CCTGTGTGATTCGGGCATTCCCGACCCTGTGAGAGAGGAATTGACGTCACGTGTATCGAAAATTCTGACCGGTCGATTCCGGGAGGGACTCTTTTCCAGCGGAAATGAAAATATTTCTTGACTGCAGCAATCTCCGGCATTATTATAGGAGTGTCATGAGAGTGCTATAAGAGTATTGATGGAGGTTGTTATGTTAAAAAAAATCTGTATCCTTCTTATCCCATGCATGGTTTTCGCCGGCTGTTCAAAGGGAACATCCACCCGGCAGGATGAGATCATCCTGACCCTGGGCGCTTACACCGTTCCCCGGGAGGTGTACGAAAAAGTCCTCATCCCTGAATTCACTGAACTCTGGTTGAAAAAGACGGGCCAGACCGTGAAGTTTCATGAGTCCTACATCGCTTCCGGTGCACAGTCCAGAGCCATCGAACAGGGATTTGAGGCGGATATTGCAAGCCTTTCTCTAGAAAAAGACATGGATCGCCTCAAGGATGCAGGATTGATTTTGCATGATTGGAAGTCGGGGGTGACGCAAGGATTTGTCACCCGTTCGGTCGTCGCTATCGCTTTTCGAAGCGGAAATCCTAAAAACATCTCGGATTGGGAAGATTTGGCGAAAGAAGGTGTCAACGTTCTCTATCCAAGCCCCAAGACGTCTGGGGGGGCCATGTGGGATGTCGCCGCCATCTACGGCGCCGGACTTCGTATCAGCGAAGACCGCACAGGATTGGCTGATCCTGATTTTGCCAAAAACCTTCTCAAATCCATACAGAAAAACGTCCGGGTGATGGATAAATCAGGCCGGGCATCGGTCACGACATTTGAAAACGGAATCGGAGATGCCCTTGTCACATATGAAAATGAAATTCTTCTTCGCCGTCTTCAGGGCAGGGATCTTCCCTACGTGATCCCCGAAGCCACCATTCTCATCGAAAATCCTATCGCCGTTATCGACGCCCATGTGGACAAACACGGAACCAGGGAAGTGGCGCAGGCTTTTGTGGAATACCTTCTGACGGATGTGGCCCAGAGGGCTTTTGCCCGATACGGATTCCGGCCTGTGATTGAAACCGTCGCGGAGGAATTCAAAGATCAGTATCCCCGTCCTCGCCTGCTTTTTGACATCCAGTATCTGGGCGGGTGGGACCGTGTCCACCAGACCATTTTTGGACCGGCCGGTGTCTGGACGGTCGTCATGGATGAAGTCGGCCGTGAATTCTAAGAGCCGCAGGAAATCAAGATCTTCGACCCCCGGAGATCTGGTCCTTAGAAGCCTGTCCTTCTTTTATGTGTTCTTGCTCATCGTCCTTCCCCTTATCGCCATTTCGTCTCGGGCTTTCAGCGGAGGGCTGGAAGGGCTTTGGCGGAACATCGTATCTCCCCAGGCGCTCTATTCATTAAAACTCACTTTTATAGTCGCCCTCGTGATGGTTGTGGTCAATGTGGTGACGGGCACGGCGACGGCCTGGGTTCTGGTGAGATATGATTTTCCCCTGAAGAATCTGATGAACGCTCTGATCGATCTTCCCTTCGCCATCCCCACCGTGGTGACCGGAATCATGCTCGTCGCCCTCTACGGGCCTAATGGATTGATCGGCGGACTGTTCGGCCGGCATGGGATAGAAATCATGTACGCCAAACCGGGAATCGTGCTGGCATTGCTCTACGTTTCCTTCCCCTTTGTTGTCCGGACCGTTCAGCCCGTGATGATCGAGTTGGATAAGGATATGGAAGAGGCCGCCAGCACCCTGGGAGCGAGGCCCCTGGTGATCTTCCGGCGGGTCGTTCTGCCATCACTGACACCTGCCATTCTGACCGGCGCGGCCCTTTCATTCAGCCGGGCGATCGGTGAGTTCGGTTCCATCGCCATCGTTTCCGGGAACATCCCCTATAAGACTCAGGTTGCTTCCGTTTACATCTACGGTGAGCTTGAGAGCTACAATCCCCAGGGCGCCCTTGGAATGTCCATGGTTCTTCTCATCTGTTCTTTTCTGATCCTGATCCTGCTCAACAGGCTGCAGGTCTGGAACCGGAGACACGAACATGCAGACTGAAATTCTATTGAAAACTAGAGGGGCCCGATCGATGGGAAGAATGCTGCTGACGGCATGTGTGATCGGATGGTTCCTTCTTCTCATCCTTTTTCCCGTTTTCGGAGTGGTGAAGGAGGCGTTCCAGGGTGGTATAGGTGCCTTTGTTTCCAATCTGAAAGAGGCTTCGGCTGTCCGGTCCTTTCTCCTCACGTTCTGGATCACACTGGGAACCGTTGTCCTGAATACCGTTTTTGGAACAATTCTGGCGGTGACACTTGCCAAGCAGCGATTTCGGGGAAAACTGATCATGGAGGGACTCGTCGATCTTCCCTTTGCGGTTTCTCCCGTGGTCGCCGGATTCATGTTCATCCTTCTTTTTGGTCCCAACGGCTGGATCGGGAGCTGGTTCGAGGCGGGCGGGATCAAAATCGTGTACGCTTTTCCCGGAATGCTTCTGGCCACCCTGTTTGTCACCTTTCCCTTTGTCGCGCGTGAAATCATTCCCGTCCTCAAGGAATTCGGGCTGCAGCAGGAAGAGGCGGCCTATGTACTGGGTGCTTCCAGGTGGCAGACATTCTGGAAAGTGACCCTTCCCTCGATCAAGTGGGGACTGGTTTACGGCATCACACTGACCACGGCCCGTTCCATCGGAGAATTCGGAGCGGTCCTTGTGGTCAGCGGGAGCATCATCAACCGGACGCAGACGGCCACTCTGTTCATCCACCAGGAATTTACCGACTTCAACTACAGTGGTGCTTTTTCCGCCGCCGTTGTTCTGGCGCTGATTTCTTTTGGTATTCTGGTTTTTATGCAAAAAGTCTATGGCGGAAAAAGAAGGTCATGATGGGAATACGCGTATGCGGCATCAGCAAACGTTTCGGCGATTTTTTGGCTGTCGACGACGTCAGCTTTGAGGTCAAAACCGGAGAGCTCATCGCTCTGCTGGGTCCCAGCGGCTCGGGCAAAAGCACCATTCTCCGCATCATCGCCGGACTTGAAGTGCCGGACAAGGGTGAGATCTACCTCAGAAAAACTCAGGTCACATCCCTGACCACCCAGAAGAGAAGAGTCGGTTTTGTTTTTCAGCATTACGCCTTGTTTAAACACATGACTGTAGAAAAGAATATCGCGTTTGGGCTTGAAGTCAGGAAGGCGGATGGTTCATTCATCCGGAAAAAAGTGGCGGAACTTATCGATCTCGTCAAACTCCAAGGATATGAGAAGCATTATCCGGACCAGCTCTCCGGCGGTCAGAGGCAAAGAGTGGCTCTAGCCCGAGCTCTGGCCACAGAACCGGCGGTTCTTCTTCTGGATGAACCATTCGGCGCCCTGGATGCAAAAGTGAGGGGCAATCTGGCCCAATGGCTGCGGGAATTCCACAACCAGCTTCAAATCACATCCATTTTTGTCACTCACGACCAGGAGGAGGCCATCGAAATTGCAGACAAGATTGTTGTCATCAATCGGGGACGGGTGGAGCAGATGGGAAATGCCCGGGAAGTGTACGAGAATCCCGACAGCAAGTTTGTCGCCAGCTTCATCGGCCGGGTTAATGTCTTGGATGCCGTGGCGGGAGACGGACGGGTCGTCATCAAGAACACCCCGTACGCTGTCGGGAACCCGGACGCAGCAGCCATGAAGGATGGAGATGTGGTGCTCCTCATCCGTCCGGAGGATGTGGGAATTCTGTCGGGGCCGCATCCCTACGCCATCCCTGTGGAGGTCCGCCGGATTCACTACCGCGGCAGCCACTACGAGGTTGACTGCCTTGTCGGATCGGCGTTTCTCCGGTTGATTCAGAGTAAGAACGGATTCGATTCGCTGGAACTGAGCGAGGGAAAGAAAATTTCCCTTGTTTTCAATTCCTACCGTGTTTTTGAGGCGCAGGAGGGGCATGCCGAGGTGCGAGCCAAACTAAAGGAACTGGGCTATATCGAATGAGGAGGAACAGATGAACAGATGTGAAAATCGAGTTTATCGGTGGACACGGGCGGCGGCGGCAGCGGTGATACTGTTTGCCGCGGCTCCGGGCTTTCGAGCGGAGGCGAAGGATTCAGCGCCTGCGCTTCAGTGGAGCGGCTACGGGCATGTGCAGTACGACAGTGTTGAAGGGAGTGCGGACAGCTTTAGGATAAGAAGGGCCCGAGTTGCGGCCCGATGGACGATTTTACAGAATCTTCAATGCAAAATAATGGTCGAAACCGTTCAGAATCCCATCCTTCTCGATTTTCAGCTGGATTGGAAATGGAACGATGCGGCGGCCCTTCGTCTCGGCCAGTTCAAGGTGCCCTTCAGCTTGGAAAACTTGTTGTCCAGCTCCGAGCTGGACACGGTCAACCGGTCGAACACCGTGGAAAAACTCTGCCCGGGCCGACAGAACGGGGCCAAGGGACGGGATGTCGGGGCCGCTCTTACAGGCGACCTGTCTCGATTTCAGTATACCATCGCCCTGTTCAACGGCTCCGGAATCAACCGTGTGGATACGGATTCAAGAAAGGATATCGCCGCCCGTCTGGTCTACGCCCCCTCCTCCAGGCTGGTTGTGGGGTTGTCCTACTACAAGGGGGAAGATCCGTTTTTCGGCACGAATTCGGACATGTCACGGACCGGGCTGGAACTGGCCCTCTCGATGGAGAATCTGTTTCTTCGCGGGGAGGCCATCCTGGGGCAGGACTCAGGTATTGACCGTCTGGGTTGGTATGTGATGACGGGTTTGGACCTCCTCGAGAACAAGGTGAGGGTCATCGCCCGCTACGATCGGCTCGATTGGAATACAGATACACCGGATGACAGCTTCGACACCCTC
>JAHIPL010000208.1 GCA_018894615.1 Acidobacteriota bacterium
AGGATCGTAATACATATTTTTCAGGGAGGCGAGTCCGTCGGATGGATACCCGATTGGGCACGGTCTATCTTTTCATTCCCAAACTTCGTAAGGGCGGATACATTCCCCTTTTCATCTCTGAGAGGAAACGTTCAGAACAGGCGTTGATCGGCCTAATCCAGGAAGCATTCATCAATGGCGTCTCCACACGAAAGATCGAACGCCTGGCCAAGAGACTAGGGATCGAAAATATCTCCGCCTCCCAGGTCTCAGAGATAAACAGAGGACTCTCGGAGCAAGTTGAAGAGTTCCGCAGCCAGCCACTGGAAGCGGAATATCCTTTTTTATGGATAGATACATTGTATGAAAAGGTCAGAGTGGATGGTCGAGTTATCTCCATCGCTCTGATGCTTGCCTATGGGATAAATCTAGAGGGAAAACGGGAGATCCTGGCCATAGAACCCATGTATGACGAATCTGAGGCCACCTGGAGAGAGTTTTTCCGCAAGCTCAACAAGAGGCGCACAGAAGCTCTGTCTCTGCATCTCCGATGCCCATATGGGGATCCAGAATGCTTTGAAAAAGGAATGGATCGGCTCCAGCTGGCAGCGGTGCAAGGTCCATTTTGTGTTTTGTCAAGCAAAATTCCCCAAAAAAATCGTCCGGAATTCCCCATAAACTGATGGGGAATTTTTCCTAATTTTTCTGCCGCATAAGTGCATGTTTCATCCTATAGCTTTCCCCCTCGAACAGGAGGATGTAGCCGTGGTGAGCCAGTCGGTCGATCATCGCCGCGGCCATCTGGTCGTCGGTAAAAATCGAGCCCCATTTCGAAAACTCCAGGTTTGTGGTGATGATGAGACTCCTCCTTTCGTAGCTATCGGAGATAATTCGAAACAAGAGCTGCGCGCCCTGCCTATCGATCGGCACGTAGCCCCACTCATCGATGATCAGAAGCTGAGCTTTAAGGATCGACGAAAGCACTTTTTCCAACGAGCCGTTGGCGAAAGCTTCCGAGAGTCGGACCACCAGCTGGGCGGCCGTAAAGAAACGGGTCCGGATTCCATGTTCACAGGCCAGGACTCCCAAGGCGGACGCCAAGTGTGTCTTGCCGGTTCCGACCGGCCCATAAAGAACCAGGTTCCTGTTCTCGACAATGAATCCCCCGCCGGAAAGCTCCGTGCGGGAGAGATTCGGTGGCAGCCGCAGACTCCGGAAATCGTAACCCGAAAGGGTTTTATAGACAGGAAAGCCGGCTTCCCGCAAATAACGGGCCTTCCGCACTTCCTCGCGATTGGCCATCTCTCTTTTCAGGACATGGAGGAGGAATTCCTCTTGGATGGCCGAGCCTTCCTCTTCGCAGAGATGGAGGGCCGTTTGGCTGAAGGCCACCCGCCGCAGTAGCAACGAAATCTCTTCCCGCCGATGCGTTCGATTCACTCGAGGCTTTCTCATGACGGGACCTTGGGATGTAAAAAGGCACGGTCATAGGTTTCCAGGTCCGGGCCCTTATCCGGCGCGGAGAACAATCCATCGTAAGCGATGCGGGCGGACATCGCCTGGAGACTGAAAACGTCGACCGTACCCCGACGGACCGCTTCCTGGAGAGATTCCAAGGCGGTCTCAAACCCAAAGGTCGAGGCGCTTTCCGAAAAAACCGAAAGGACTCGGCGCCGATCGGACTTGGACAGCGAGTCGAGATGATCGCGGAGAGAATCGTTCAAACCGCCCCGAAAAGGGCTGTTGGCCCAAGCTCCGGGGCGCCGCAGAAGAGTTTGGAGGCTGGTCGCATAATCCGCCGTGTCGGTCCGGTTTTCCCCGAAGGAGCGGGGATGAAGGCTCATTGCACTGCCGTCCTCGCGGTAAACGACAATGGTATGGGCACGGATCCCGACCGTCACCGCCCGATCCGCATATTCCGGAGCGCTGGAGTACCAGTGCCGGCCGTCAATACAGAACTTTCCGTAGCCGTTGGTTCGGACCCGCTCTAGCCGTTCGACCAGAAATGGCTTGTCGGGAAGTGGACTCAAATGCCGACGATCTTCCGCCCAGAGCTCGGCGATCGTCAGGCCCTTCTTGTAATGGGGCCGCTCGAAGTCCTCTTCCATCCGGGACAACAGGCTCCGGTTCCACAGATCAAGGTCTTCTACCACGGGGATCGGGACAAAGAAATTCCGCCGGACATAGCCGACCTTGTTTTCGACATGCCCCTTCTCGTGACCGGCGTTCGGGTTACAGAAGCTCACCGAGAATCCATAGTGGCATTTAAACCGAAGGAATAAGTTTACCAGAGTGACCTTATCCCTGACACGACGGCCTACGCCCCCGGCGTTATCAAACACAATCCTCTCCGGCACCCCACCGATATGATGAAAAATATCCTTCAGCCCCTGACAGACGCACTCCGCGGTTTCGCCCCCGAATCCCTGGATAAAAGCCGCGTTGCTGTTGGGAAAACTAAGGCACAGATATTTGATCGTCCGGATGAGACCCCCGACCAGAATATCGGCTTCCCCGAAATCCCCTTGCGCCACTCCGGGCGGCCAAACCAGTTCCAAATAGCCCTGATCGCCACCACGTTCGCTTTTCTTTTGCTTCAGATATCGTTGAACCAGGGGATAAGAACAACGGTACTCCTCCGGATATTCGGTCCGAAGACGATTATGGACACGTTTGGCGGTATGCCGCTGTTTAAAGCGCATTCGCCGATCCTCTTCCAACCATTCATCGATTTTCGGCTTCCAGGGATCCAGCTTCGATATCGTTGCTTTTTTTACCAAAGCCTGGCCGTTGAAGTCTTCTTCACGCATGTACTTGGCGACGGTTTTGCGGTCGATGTTCAACCGGCCGGCGATCTCCTGCGATCCCAGCCCTTGTCGCTGCAGTTCTTTGATCTGATCAATTTGGTTCATTTGGAGCATGTCTCCTCCCTGCAGGGTATCCTACAGGGTTTTCCCATCGATTCCTCCCCACGATTTTTATGGGGAATTTTGACGATTTTTTTGTCCATTTCAGTTTGATC
>JAHIPL010000209.1 GCA_018894615.1 Acidobacteriota bacterium
AATCGTGTATTGAATTGACGATGAAGATAGCCTATTTTATGGACACCCTTCCTCCGCATTACGATGGTGTCGTCAACTCCTTCCTCCATCTGATCGATACCCTTGAGAAGGAAAATGTCGACTTCAAGTGCATCTCATCCTTTATGCCGGCGCAGGAGTTTTCCTGGAGCCATCGGGTGTTCAAGGTGTTCTCCGTGCCCTTCATTCTTTACAAGGACTACCGGGTCGGTATCCCCTATTTCAATCGGACGACCCCCGAGCTTGATAATTTTCAGCCCGATCTGGTCCATGTGGTCAGCCCGACCATCCTGGGTATTTTCGGCCTGAAATATGCCAAAAGACGGAAAATCCCTGTCGTTTCCAGCTATCACACCAATTATGTGTCCTATCTGAAATACTATGGTTTTCCGGAAAGGATTGAGGAAGTCGGGTGGGATTATCTGCGCTGGTTCTACAATCAGTTCGACCGCGTGTACGCTCCCTCTCCGACGACCGCCCGCGAGCTTCAGAGCCAGGGCATCATCGATGTCGACCTCTGGCAGCGTGGTGTCAATTTGGACAATTATTCCCCCTCCTTTGCCAGCAGTGAACTTCGAAGCGGCATCGGAGCAGAGAAGAAAGCGATTCTTCTTTTTGTCGGACGACTGGTCAAGGAAAAGGATCTGGACGATCTGTGCGAGGCCTGTTCGCTCCTCCGGAGTGACGGAATGGACTTTAAGCTGGTGGTGGTCGGGGACGGTCCCATGCGCGACGAGCTCGAGGAGCGGATGCCTGACGCCGTCTTCACCGGCTTTTTGAAGGATAGAGCTCTTTCCGAGTGGTATGCGACGGCCGACCTTTTTGTTTTTCCCTCGACGACGGAAACCTTCGGCAATGTCATTCTGGAGGCCTTTGCATCCGGTACTCCCGCCGTCGTTGTGAATTTGGGAGGACAGGCCGATATCATCAATGACGGCTTTGATGGATTGATAGCCGAAGCCAATAATTCACTCGATTTTGCTAAAAAGATTAAGCAGCTCTTGAAAAATCCTAAGCTCCATCAGGAGATGGCCCTGAACGCCCGGAAAACAGCGCTTCAATATTCCTGGGAGACGATCAACAAGCGTCTTGTCCGCAGCTACGAAACGGTCATCGGCCGGTCTGACTGACCAATCGAACGAGGTTGTTTTTCTGCTGATTTGAGGCGGCGGTGGATTTATGAGCATGTCGGGCTAGGAATAGGGAAAAAATCCCGATATAATATCTTCCGGTGAAGACATGAACCGCAAAAACGGCAAAATCGACGGCCAGGCGATTGTTCTCCTGGTGGGTGCGCTCATCGCTTTTGTCGTTCTCCTGCTGTTCATCGAGGATGTGCTTTCTCCTTTTATCGCATTTGCCGCCATTTTCCTTTTTCTCTGGCCCATCCGGCGCCTGCCCCTGGTCAAATATGTTTTGGGGGTGGTTTCCATCCTCTTTTTCATCTGGTTTTTTATCGAGACCCGCGGAGTCCTGACCCCCTTTCTCCTGTCTCTCATTCTTGCTTATCTGTTCAATCCACTGGTCAGCCGCCTGGAAAGGTACGGATTCCCGCGGTGGCTGAGTTCACTGATGATTCTCCTCCTTGTTCTGTCGGTTGTGACGACCCTGATGGTTTTTCTTCTGCCCGAGTTTGTCAATCAGCTGGGAGACCTCGTCGACCTCAGCGTCAAGTATTCCAAAATCGCCTCTGGATGGATCGAGTCGGAGGGGATCCGTTTCCTTACGGAAAACCTGAATATCAATTATGAGAAAGTTCAGGAATTCATCCTGAATCAGGTGCCCGACAAAATCCAGGATATCTTTCAATCCCTCTTCAAAACGGCCCTCGATGTGACCACCGCCCTGTCCAGGCTTGTCAACCAGATTTTCAATCTGGTCCTTGTCCCGATCCTGTTTTTCTACCTGCTCAAGGATTTTGAGCGGATCAAGGGATGGATAAAGGGCATCATTCCGCGATCCTCGACCACAAAAATCGTTCGATACATCAAGGAAATCGACCGGGTTCTGGGAGGATTTTTCCGCGGTCAACTCATCGTCTGCACCCTTGTCGGGATACTGACGACGGGACTGCTGACGCTGTTTGGTGTCCGGTATGCCTTGATTCTCGGTTTGATTGCAGGCGTTCTGAATATTATTCCTCTCGTCGGCCTGTTCATCACCCTCGGGATCGGCATTCTGATCGGTCTGCTCAGCCCCTCTCCGCTTATTGCCTGTATCAAGATCGTCGTGATCATTGAAGCGATTCAGATCCTGGAGGGCAACATCCTGACGCCTCATATCGTCGGCGATAGGGTGGGGCTGCATCCGGCCTGGATCCTTTTTTCCGTTTTTATTTTCGCCCATTTCTGGGGTTTTTTCGGGCTGCTCATCGCCGTTCCAACGACCGCGATTCTGCGAATTTTTGTCGCCGATGGTTTGCTGCATTACCGGAACCGGAATGCGCCGCAGGCTGCGGGAGAAGAGCCGCCGCCATAATATCGGGAAAGGTGAGAAAATCCTATTGCGAAAGATGAAAAATCGACGACGTCTGTCTCAACTCCTTCTGTTCCTGATCATTGTGCCCTCTCTGTCAGGCCTGGGTTCCGCCGCCGATTCCAGGGGGAGTTTTCAGCTCAACTGGGAAAATGACCTGCTGGTGGGAACGGATCACAGTTTTACAAACGGGATGAAGTTGACCTGGGTGACACCGCTGAACCTTGTCCGAACCAAAGGAAACCGGGGAAACGGCGCTTCCGCCGATTTGAGGCAGGGGGTCCTCTTTTCCATCGGTCAGAACATCTATACGCCCCAAAATATTCGGAGCACCGCTCTGATCGTCGATGACCGCCCCTACGCAGGAATGCTTTTTGGAGAATTGGGCATCATACGGCGCACAGCGCACAGGATGGATCTCCTTTCCATTCTGGCGGGGGTGGTGGGGCCCCTTTCCCAGGCGGAACATTTTCAGAAATTTATTCACACCGTCACGGATTCACTGTATCCCATGGGTTGGGATCATCAGCTTTCCAACGAGTTTGTCTTTCAACTGTTCTGGGAGCAGGAGAGGAAACTGGGCCTTACCTCCGAGCGGTCAGGCGCGGGGCTTGAACTGCTGCCGCAGTATGGTTTGGGTGTGGGGAATCTATATCTCTATGTCCATGGGGGGATTCAGCTGCGTCTGGGCTGGAACCTGCCCGATGATTTTGGTTATCCTCCCTTCCGGCCGGGCGGGGACAGTTTCGGTTCCGACGGTCGTATCTGGTCGGACTCGGCGGCGTCGACCTTCGGTTTTTTTATCTTCGGAGGAATTGACAGTCAGTATGTGGTCCGCAACATGTTTCTGGACGGAAACCTATGGACGGAGAGCCATTCCGTAGAGAAAAACGTATTCGTCTGGAATGCGGTTGCCGGAGCGGGGATCTCCTTCAAGGGTTTCCAGCTGCGGGCCGCATATGCCTACTGGACAAAAAAGTTCATCCTGGAGGAATCAAACCATCTCTACGGAACCATTCAGTTGGGATTTTCCTTCTGATCCCAAAAGGACCGTGAGCATGCACATCCCCGCTTCAACAGAGGCGCCGTTTCTGATACACGGACATTCTTTTTGATATCATCACAGACGAGGAGGGAACCATGGCCGTTTTAAGGAAATTTAAAGCCTGGCGACCCGGAAAGGGGCTGGAAAAGCAGGTTGCTTCCTATCCCTATGACGTCATCAACAGCGAAGAAGCCAGGGATCTCGTGAAGGACAATCCCTTCTCCTTCCTTCATGTCGTCAAACCCGAAGTGGACCTTCCTCCCGGGACCGATCTGTACTCACAGGCCGTCTATGACAAAGCCCTGGAAAATTTCAAGAAATTTTTGTCCGATGGCACGCTCATTCAGGACGCACAGCCGAAACTGTATCTCTACCGGCAGACCATGGATGGAAGAGAGCAGTACGGAATCGTCGGATGTGTTTCGGTCGAAGATTACAACAACGACATCATCAAAAAACATGAACACACCCGCCCGACCAAAGAGGAGGACCGTATCAGGCATGTGGATACAATCAACGCCAATGCCGGCCCGATTTTTCTGACATACCGAGCCAGGACATCCATCAACGCGCTGGTTAAAGAAGCCGTGCAGGGCGACCCTCTCTATGATTTTGTGGCCGACGACGGCATCGGACATACAGTCTGGGTGGTGAACGACGCTGTCGGGGAGAGACTGATCGACGAATTTAAAAAGGTAAATTATCTCTATGTGGCCGATGGTCATCACCGGTCCGCTTCCGCCGCCAAAGTGGCCATCCGGAGGCGGGACGCCAATCCCAACCACAGAGGTGACGAGGAATACAACTTCTTTCTGGCTGTTTTGTTCCCGGATGAACAGCTTCGCATATTGGACTACAACAGGGTACTGAAGCATCTCAACAATCACAGCCGGGAGGAGCTCTTCACTGCGCTGCAGGAGCTCTTTTCCGTGGAGAACAAAGGATTCGCCCCGTTCAAACCCGGGCGGAAGGGGGAAGTGGGAATGTACATGGGGGGGGAATGGTTCAAACTGACCATCAAACCCGGGCTCCGCGATGAGAAGGACCCGGTCAACAGTCTGGATATCGCTTTTCTGCAGAACCGCCTGCTCCGGCCTTTTTTCGGGATCCAAGATCCACGCACAAGCGACGATATCGATTTTATCGGTGGAATCCGCGGCCTGAAGGAACTGGTCCGCCTCGTGGATGCCGGACAGTTCAAGGCGGCCTTTGCCATCTATCCGACGTCCATCGAGGAACTGATGAACATCGCCGATGCGGGCAAGGTCATGCCGCCGAAGTCGACGTGGTTTGAGCCGAAGCTACGAAGTGGTCTCCTCGTCCACACCCTGGATTGACCTGTTCATCAAATCTGCCGCCAACCAGCCATTTGTATTTTTTTTGCCTCCGATTTGAAATGAATGAAATATATGCTATGATCATTCTTCATGAACAGCATTGTTTTATCTTTGAAAAGGGGAATTTCTTATGGATGATCTTGACAGAAAAATCATTCGAGCGCTTAACCAGAATGCCAGGAAAAGTTATCGGGAGGTTGCCAAGGAGGTGGACTCTTCGGTTACGGCCGTCATTCACCGAATAAAAAAATTTGAGGAGGCCGGTGTCCTCAAAGGGTTTATCCCTGTCGTAGACATGGAGTCCTTCGGGAAAAATATTGTCGCCGTCATCGCCCTGCGGATTTCCCAGGGCAAGCTGATTGAAACCCAGAAAAAAATAGCGGAGGACGACCGCGTGGCGGCTGTGTACGATGTAACCGGGGAGTGGGATTCCTTTGTTATCGCTTACTTCGAGGACAGACAGGACCTCAACAATTTTATCAAAACCCTTCTCTCCCATAAAAACGTCGACCGGTCCGTGACGCACATGGTGTTGAATGTCGTAAAAGAAGAGAGGCGAATTCTCGTCTGATCTGTTATAATGTACGCTTCCTGATCGGGAAGAGATTTTATTTGAGGAGAGGCGCATGTCCGACGTGCATAATCCTGTAGGGCATCACTATATTGTAGAGGCCTCCGGTTGTGATCCTGAAATTATTTCCAATGTGGCCAAAGTGCAGCAGATTCTGGTCAAGGCGGCCGAGGTGGCCGGGGCGACAGTCTGGGCGGTTTCGTTCCATAAGTTTCCTCCGGACGGCGTCAGCGGTGTTGTGGTCATTTCCGAATCCCATCTCTCCATTCACACCTGGCCGGAATACGGATATGCCGCCATCGACATCTATACCTGCGGCAACCATGTGGAACCGGAAAGGGGAATCGAATACGCCGTCGAGGCCTTCAAGGCGTCCTCCTCCCATATCACTGAGATGACCCGTGGAATCGATGAAGGAGACAACATCTTTTTTCACAGCTTCGTGACCTGGGAAGAAGACCACGAATCCGATTGACCCGAAGTAAAGAACTTTACATTTTTACAGACCGCGCCTTTTTCCCCTCCTTATTCCCTCCTCATCCGACCCAAGTTCCGGGCGTAACCTCGTTTGTTCAATAATCCTGGATTATTATCGAGTCGGGATCGGCATCGAATAGGCAGAGACAAAGACAAGCCGATGGGAGGACGCAACACTCTTTTTAAAGTTGTCTTGATATTATATATAGGAATAATAACGACAAATCCGCTGTTTGGAGCACAGAGCCTTGATGAATCCCTGACCGCCATGGCCTCCGCTCTGGAGAGCGGACGCTTTGAGGATTACCTGGTGCTTCTCACGCCCTCGCTTCGGGAAAAAGAAGAGGGGGTCGTTGAAAGTTATCTAGACGATCTCGGATTTGAGACCATCTCTGTTTTTCAGACCCATGGACGAAAGGTCTTTGAAAACAAAACCTCCGTCTATTGCCAGGTGCTCTATGAAAATGAATATTCGACTCTGATCGAGGTGTGGCACCTGACGCTGATA
>JAHIPL010000210.1 GCA_018894615.1 Acidobacteriota bacterium
GGAAGTATCACTCCATCAAGCTCAAGATCAAGGAAGGCGGATACCGCATCGTCCACCGGCAGGGATATATTGCGGATTAGGTGTTCTTATTCGCGTTTCTATCCTGTCTGTCCGGACATTTCCTGATATGAGAATTCCCAAAGTCCTGCATTGGCTTTAGCATGTTCAATTGTCATGCTAATGATATTTCCCTTTTTATCAATGTCTATATAGATGTTTTCACTGATCTCTTTTGTCTCATGAACTATATTGTTGCTGAACTCGATGAGGGCCGTATACGTATCAGAAAAATATTTCACTTTCATTTTGCTTCCTCCCTGAATGATCTGTCGAAGAAGGCGTTGTGGACCGTTTCGCCATCTTCCAGCAGAATTACTCTTAAATATTTACCGGCCGCTGATATTTTTGCCCATTTTCTGATCCTGCCGTCTGATTGTCTTTCTGTTTTTTCAGGATTATTGATAACGGATATGATCCACTCCCGTTTTATTTGAGCTCTATCGGGCCGTTTCCTCATATGATCGAAATACTTTGTTGTCTTCAATTTTCAATACCGGATCTATTTAATCCTATCTGATTCACTATTAATATACAGCATGTTGCATTTGATTTAAATCTCATATCAGATGTAATGTAAATGATGTGACTCAACAACATAACCTGACATTTTTACGACTCATTTGAGTCAGGATGATCTGCGTCCTAAAAAACAACGCCTGAAATTGAAAAAGAGTATTATTCAAATTGAAGTCAAAATCCCAACAGCGTATGGATTTTGGCCAATACATCGTCAAGCACAATAAGGGGTGCTTCGGCCATCCGTGTCGCTTTTCTTTTCCGCCAATCGAGACTTTTAATCTGGTCGGATAAGATGGCGCCTGTTACTTCATGATTTTCCGGCAGGACAACTTCGAAGGGGTATCCTTTGATGTGGGATGTGATGGGGCAAAATAAGGCCAATCCGACCTTTTCATTGTATGCTATCGGTGAGAGCACCAACGCAGGACGGTGCCCGGCCTGCTCGGAGCCGGCTTGAGGATTGAATTCGAGCCACACGATATCTCCACGGTCAGGGATATACTCCGGGGCCATCACCAAATCTCCCGCCCGACGGTATCTCCGGTCGAGATTTCCCCGTGCCGGTTGTCCTTCCGTACCAGAGATAACAGGTCGGACAGTTGATATCGGTCAGATCGCAGCGGACGGATTACGAGCCGATCTCCTTCGAGGGATATGTCGACGGAAGATCCCTCTTCAACACCTGTTTCCTTGGCAAAGGATTGAGGAATCCGCAGTCCCAGGCTGTTGCCCCACTTCTGAATTTTCGTAACCATATTTTGGCTCCATGTATATACAATGAATATACATTGATCGGCGAGGACAGTCAAATCATTTCGAACAATATTATCAACTTTTTCCTCCACCTAGAACAGGACGTTATGATCTTGAACCTATTCTCATAAATATGATCATGGGTTGGAGGGGAGAGGTGTCATCCATTCCGGTCAGGACTTCGGGCGCATTTGAATTCGGGCTTGAGGGTTTGCCACAGGGCGTTGAAGCGGTCCTGTCGTTTGACGTAGAGGGATTCCGTTCCCGGATCCGGTTCGATTCTCTTGGGATTGAGTTTCACGCAGCGGTCGGTCAGATCGGAGATGCCTATCGTTTCCCCGTTTGTGTGATACCAATTCCAGATGCTCTGAATGGCGGCGCCAAAGGCGGCCGCCTCACTCTCGCGTAGTGTCACGACGGGTGTCCGGAAAATGTCGGCCGTGATCTGAAGCCAGGTCAGGCTGTTGGCGCCTCCGCCCGTAGCCCGGATTTCCGTCGGCCGGAGACCCATGGATTTCATCCGGGCAAAGCCGTAGCCGAGGTTCAAAATACTTCCCTCCATGAAAGAACGGGCCAGGTGGGAGGCCGTCATATTGTGCGCGGTCATCCCGAAAAGAACACCCTGGGCATCCGGAAGGACCGGCACCCGCTCGCCGTTAAAAAAGGGAAGAAAGACAAGCCCGTCAGCTCCGGGAGGAGACAAAGATGCCTCCTTTTCCAGATCTTCATTCGACAGCATCAGGAGGGATTTTAAGTGCTCCGTCGTGTTGGTGACGTTCATGGTGCAGAGAAGGGGCAGCCAGCCGCCCGTGCTGTCGCAGAAGGCCGCAATTTCCCCTTCAGGATCGGAGAACGCCTCATCAAAATAGGAATAGACCGTTCCCGATGTGCCGAGGCTCAGCGTGCAGACACCGGGATGCGTATTGCCGGTCCCGATGGCCCCCATCATGTTGTCCCCGCCGCCGGAGGCGACAAGCACATTTTTCAAACCGAACTTTTCGGCGATGTCCTTCTTCATAAATCCCACCGGTTCCCGGGGATGGGTGAGAGGGGGGAGCTTGTCATAAAGCTCATCTCCGACCGCCGCGACAGCCTCATCGCTCCACAGCCGGGAGCGGATATCCATAAGCCCGGTCCCCGATGCGTCGCCGTACTCCATGTGCCGTCTGCCGGTCAGAATAAAATTCAGGTAGTTATGGGGAAGGAGAACGGTGTGGAGATGTCTGTAATTTTCCGGCTCGTTTTTTTTCAGCCACAAAATCTTGGAGGCCGTGAATCCGACGGCCAATCCGATGCCGAGTTTGTTGATAAATTCCTCCGGCCCCCCCA
>JAHIPL010000211.1 GCA_018894615.1 Acidobacteriota bacterium
AAGCACCCTTCACTCACCGGGAAAAGCCTGAGAGATCTCTCCGGCCTTGATGAGCTGACGCTCTGGAGGCTCTGCCGGAGAAGCGACAGGATCATCCTGAAAACCGCGGGGCGGCGATATCTGCGCCTGGACAGACAGGTGGAGGGATATGCCCGCCTCTCCCCCTCCATCAAACGGGAGTTTCTGACCTACACCATCTGCGGCCTGATGGAAAACCGCGAAGCGGTCTCGTTACATGCTCTGGACCTCGAGCGGAGCACACAAAAAATCAGCCGAGAGAAGGAAGAATTCGCCCGACGGACCCTGGAAAAAATCATCACCTCCAGTCCTCTCCGGGATGCTGTTCTTGAGGGCGTCTGTGTCATTATCGCAGGGGACATCATCTACGATATGGCCCACCTCGAGCCGCGCCCCGAATCCAGCACGGGACGGCTGGTCAGGGGATCTGATCTGGATGTCATCATCGTCACGGCAGACGGCTTTCCGGAAGAGATTCGCAGCCATCTCGATGAAATCATCTACAGGGAAAAGTATCTCTGCATCATCAAGCCGGACATACGGGAAGAAATCGATTACATCATCAAGGACCTGAAAAAAGTCCGCAGCCAGCTCCGGTTCGACCGATTCGAGCACATGGTGGCGTCAAAGATTCTGGATGAAGGGCATCTGATCGGCGGGAACCCGGATATTTTCAGGCGCGTTCAGAAGATGCTGGATAAAGGAGGCATTCCGGAAAAAATCAAAGCCCTTACGGACGAAGCCGTGGCCAACAGGCGGGAGGCGGAAGCGATCCTTTTGGGCGGGGAAGGGAAGCTCTCTGAAGAGGAGAGTTTTAAGTTGTTTTACACCAAAGAAGAAGCCGAAGAAATCTTCTAGTCGAGAAGATGTGAGGCCCAATCTACCCATCTTGAACCTCACATCATCCCGACTGACAATTGCGGAAAAAACCAAATCATCATCGTCAGCTTTTACCGTTTTTGAAGAGCGAAGGCGGCGCCCCTGTCGAGCAGAACGGTAGCCGGCCCTTTGAACAGTTGGACGGCGGACGCCGTCAGGCTGCTTGTGATTTCTCCCTCAAGGGCCGCGGCGGTGATGGAGGCCTTTCTTTTTCCGGTTGCGATCATCAGGAGTGACCGGGCCTCGAGGATGGTGCCCACCCCCATGGTGATGGAACGCGTCGGCATCATCTCCCGTCCGAGCCCCGATCTGTGAAAAAACAGCCTGAAGTTATCATCAAGCGTTTTTTTTGACAGTATTTGGATGTGGGTTCTTGAATCGAGCGGGGTGCCGGGCTCGTTGAAGGCCCAGTGCCCGGTGCGCCCTATTCCCAGGAGCTGAAGGTCGATCCCTCCGGCGTCCCTGATCCGTCTCTCATATCTCCGGCATTCCTCCTTTGGGTCATCGGCTAGCCCATTCGGGATGTGAATGTTGGACCGGTGAATGTTGATGTGGCGGAATAATTCCTCATGCATGAACCGGGCGTAACTCTGGTCCTTGGAATAGGGGAGTGAAAGATCCATCCCGTATCCGATGTACTCATCCAGGTTGAAGGTGACGATGCGTGAAAAATCGAGCCCTTTGCCGTGCATTCGAATCAATTCACGATATGTCCCCAGAGGAGTTGCGCCTGTCGCAAGGCCAAGGACCAAATCGGGCTTCTCCCGGATGGGGGCGGCGGTGTGGTCGGCGGCGGCGCGGCTGACCTCCCGCTCACTCCGTTTAATAATGATGTTCATCTTCAATGAGAGACAAGGTTTTCAATTCTGTGTGTCGGTGAAAATAATGTCGCCGCGGAGTGGCTGAACGGTAACGCCCTCCCGCTCATCTCCGCTTGTATTCGGTTTTATCAGCTTTTTTTGCCGGCCGATTGCGGGGGCACAAGCTCTTCGGCCCTGCTTTTCCGCCATTGGGAATACAGGTAATCGAAAAGGTCCGACTTGGCGTCGGCATCCATTTTCTCAATACGTAATCCCAGCTCGATGTGCGAGTCTTTGGCACGACTCCAGATGACCTTGGCCTTTACAGGGACGTTCTTCTCGCTGTCGGGCAGGCGAAAATTCAAATCGAGTTCGGTATCCGGGTGCACGTCAAATTCTAGAATGATCTTGATCCCCTCTCTTGAAAAATCGTCTATTTTGGCCCCTTTGAAGAGCTCCTGACCCGGTTCCAGGTTGATGATTTCCGCAGGAAGGGTGCAGTCGAAGCGAAGATATTTTCTTTTGTCTTCACTCATTTGTTCCAAGTAAAACAAAATAAAAGCGAATATGCAAGAAAAATATCACCTGTCTCCCGTGTTGACGTTTCTCTGCCGTTGCTTCATGGATGGAAAAGGGCTATCATCTTACGAAGCTCTCTTGTCGAATTGGGATAAACCGCCACTGTTATGAAAGACCTGCAAGATAACCTGACTGACGAAGATATCGGTTGGATTTTTACCGACTGGCTTCCCGAAGAAACCACTCTACGGGAGGGACTGGTCCGGTCCATCTTTTATCTTAAAAATGCTCTCGGCGAACAGGACAGGATGGGAGAGAGCCTTGAAGCGCTGATTGCACAGCCTCTACGTGACCTGAAATGGGATCTTCGCCGGTATCTGGGTGAGGATGAGGCCCTGTTTAAAAGCGCCGTTTCGGTGGAACGTGTCATCGTCCTGGTCTTTAAAGCCGATTCCATTCGAAACGATATCGCCGCCATCCTTCTGATCATTCATCTGATGGAAAACGCCGCCCGTCACTCCGTTGATTTGAATTATAAGCAGGCCCTCTCGAGCTATAGGGACGTTTTTTACCAATTCAAAACCTTTAAGGATTTTTTTCTGGTGGAAACAGCTGGCCGGGGGAAAAACACAAGCGTCGCGGAAAAACAGATCCTTTCCGTCCTGAACAGGATCGAGGAGCGTCTGATGACGTGTCTTCAACACTATCTCCGGCGGATTGATGCCCGGTCTGAAAAGGAAATACTGGGATTAATCGAGCATCTGGAGAGCGTGAGCGGCGAACTGGGCGAAAAATTTGTCAGGGATGAAATCGGCGTGGGGACGACCTCCATCCTGAAGGAGTTTTCAGAGGTGCTCCGGATCCGGCTGGAGGAGCGATACATCGCCTTCATCGTCGCCCGTTCGCTCAATGAAAAGGGCGGCGGAATCCGAAGCCACAGCGCTGACCTCGAGTATAATTTTGTCCTTCAGTCCGAGGTCTCCACCAGCAATGTCCGGATTCAGGCCACCGTGTCTCTGGGTAAAAAAGAAAAAAGGCTGTTGATGCATGTCCGGGTGATGGTTGAAAAAGATGTGACCTCCATTTTTGTGAACGAGGGAGGCGATTATTACGACATCCTGCACAATTATCTGCTCAACAACCGGAACGAACTGCTGGAGAGGATTTTATCCATCATGTACATCGTCACTCCTCCGGATGCCGTTTTTTACATTCCTCTTTCGGAACAGGCACGACAGTCCCTCGTGAACAACCGGAAGGATGACGGCTCCCTTGTCTTTATCTGTAAAGTCGCCGAAATGTCGGGTTTTCCCCCTTCGGGCCACACGTTTGTCGAAACCAAGGACGGATATTTTTTGCGGTGTAAAAAGGCACGTACATTCACCCCGGATATCGCTTCTTAATTTTCAAACAAGGACAGGTACGGCCATGCCAAGCAAGAATGACACGACGGATGCCATCAGCGTCGACCGGTTGACCAAACGGTTTCAGGATGTCGTTGCCGTCGACAATATCAGCTTCACGGTGCGGTCGGGCGAACTGTTCGGTCTGCTCGGTCCAAACGGCGCCGGGAAAACGACCATCATCAACATGCTGGCCACGCTGCTCAAGCCCACATCCGGACGGGCGGAGGTGGCCGGTTTTGATATTCTGACCAAAAAGGACGAAGTCCGCCGCAGCATCGGTGTCGTTTTTCAGGAAATGGCCCTGGACGTCAAGCTGACGGGAAAGGAAAACCTCGAATTTCACGCCATGATGTACGGCATGGAAAAATCGTTGAGAAGAGCCAGAATCGATGAGGTCCTGGCCCTGGTCGAGCTCAGGGACAAGGCGGACGTCCTTGTCGAAAAATACTCGGGAGGGATGAAGCGGCGTCTGGAGATCGCCCGGGGGCTCATTCACCGTCCGACCGTTCTTTTTCTGGATGAGCCCACCCTGGGATTGGACGCACAGACGAGGCGGCACATCTGGGAGTACATCAAAAAGCTCAACACGGAGAGCGGAGTCACCATCATTCTGACCACCCACTACATGGAAGAGGCGGATTATCTGTGCGAACGCCTGGCCATCATCGACTTCGGAAAAATTGTGGCCGGCGACTCTCCGGAGCGTTTGAAAGACATCCTGGGCGGAGATGTGGTCTCCATCGAGCTGGAAGGGGATAGCGGGAATCTCGCCGCTCTTCTGGAAAAAGAAGACTGGATCCGGACCCTGACCCGCCACAATAACTGCATCAGCATGACCATGGAAAAAGGGGAGCGCCGCATTCCAAGGATCATCCAGACGGCCCAGGCGGAAGGTGTGACCGTCGGCTGCGTCAACCTGCACAAACCCAGCTTGGAAGATGTCTTCCTCCACTTCACCGGCCGCACCATCCGGGATCAGGAAGCCAGTCAGAGCGAGCGTAACAAGTTTATGATGCGGGGACATATGAGAGGAAGAAGAAGATGATCGATCGGGCGGCTATCACGGTTCTCTGGCTGAGGGAAATGAAGCGGTTCGTTCGGGCCAAATCCCGGATCATCGGCGCCCTGGCCATGCCCCTCTTTTTTCTGGGATTTCTGGGAATGGGTTTTCGCCGCATGGCCATTCCGGGAATGGGTGATGGTGTGGGCTACCTTCAGTTTCTGGTGCCCGGGATCCTGGGGATGAGCTTGCTTTTTTCCTCCACCTTCGGCGGACTGTCCGTTCTGTGGGACAGGGAGTTCGGCTTTCTCAAGGAAATCATGGTCGCTCCCGTCAGCCGTGTCTCCATCGTTTTGGGGAGGATAGCAGGCGGTGTGACCACTTCCATGATTCAGGTGCTTCTCCTTTTCGGCATCTCCTTTCTGATGGGGTTCCGGCTGCGGTCGCTGCCCATGCTGCTGCTGGCGCTTGTGTTCATGATCCTCATCTCCGTCACCTTTCTCGGGTTGGGTCTGGTGTTTGCGTCCATGATGAAGGATATGCAGGGTTTCAGCATCGTTATGAATTTTGTCATATTCCCCCTCTTTTTCCTCTCCGGCGCCCTGTATCCCCTGGACAATTTCCCGGCTTGGCTCAGGGCGCTTTCCTATCTCGATCCGCTGACCTACGGGATCGACGGGATAAGGGCGGCGCTCATCGGCTATTCCTCCTTTTCCCTCGTTTTTAATCTGGTGGTCATGGGGTGTTTCGCCCTCGGCATGATTTTCCTGGGGGCCTTCCTCTTCGAGCGGAGTGAGAGTGTCTGAAATCGCCTACCTGTCCCATCTTGAAGAAAAAACGGCAGGCCTCCATTCGGGGTTGGCGCGCATCGGATGCGGGGAATTTTCCCCTGAGATAATGGCCACACCTCTAGACGGCGGATACCGAAACCGCGTCAAGATAAAAATATTTCACGGGCCTTCTCCGATCCGTTTTGTCGGGATGGATCCTCTGGAGGGAAATGACCTGGTTTTTCTCAATCCGCCTCGTTCGGGTTGTTCGTCCGAGGTGCTGGACCCCCTGATTGAAAGCCGGCCTGGTCTCATCTGTATGATCTCCTGCTTTCCGGAAACGCAGCTCCGCGACCTCCGCCTTCTCCTGGATGCGGGATATAAACTGCTGTCCCTCTCCGCCTTCGACATGTTCCCCTTTTCCGACTACCTCGAAACCCTCGCTATTTTGGGGTCAGGCCGCGATATTATACATCAGGGAGGATGTCGACAGGGGGGGCGCCCATGAGTTCCAGCTTGCTTCCCAGCTTTTCCAGGCGCTTGTCGGCTTCGTCGTATTTGGTTCGGGCGTTGATGAGGTGGGACCCGAGTATCTGGTAATCTTTTTTGAAGCGCTCGAGATCGCGCTGGAGTCGGGTCAGAGACTGGTAGATTTCCTTGGCCGACTGCTCGATCTGAAGCCCCTTGAGCCCGAGAACGATGACCTGGAGGTAGGCGAAAAAGGAGTTTGGGGACACGGGAATGACGCGCTTTTCCATGGCGAAGGAAAAAATGCTCGTGTCCCTGTCGAACTTGTCATCCCGGAGAATGGATTCGTAGTAGATGTTTTCCGCCGGGATGTACATCAGGGCGAAGTCGTAGGTGTTCTCGTCCGGCAGGATGTATTTAGCGGCGATATCGTTGATGTGCTTTTTGACGTCGTTCGCGAACCGCTTTTTCAGCTCCAACCGGGCTTTCGGGTCCTTCTCATCGACATATCTCTTGAAATTGTCCAGAGGGAACTTGGCGTCGATGGGAACGACATTGGAGCCGATACGGATGGCCGCGTCCACGACGTCGCCCGTCTTGAACTTGTGCTGCAGGGTGTAGTGGGCGGGGGGCAGGATCTGGGAGAGAAGGTCGCCGAGAAAAAGTTCGCCCAGGCCCCCCCTGAACGTCGGCGCTTTGAGCAGATTTTCGAGGTTGGCGATGTTTTTCGCCTTCTCCAACACCTCCCGTGTGACCGCCTCCATCTTTCCCATGTCCTTCTTGACGTCGCCGATGGTGCTGCCGATGTGGCCGGTCGCCCTCTGGAACTGGCCGCTGATGTGCTGGATCTGCTGGGTGACGTTCGTGGTGAGCTGGTTGATCTGCTGCTGCATGGTGAGGAGGGTGTTGTCCTCCGCCTGGAACTGCCTCATCTCGCGAATCCGGTCCGCCGTGTCCTTGAGATAAAAAAACAGCCCCAGAATGAGGAACAGAAAGATCAGTCCGACGATGACGAGTGTAAGTTCCAGCGACATGGTTTCTCCCTGAATCATTATATCCCGCGCCCCGGGAAATGGAAAGGACGGAGCCGGTTTCCGA
This sequence comes from Acidobacteriota bacterium, assembly GCA_018894615.1. Classification (GTDB taxonomy): domain Bacteria; phylum Acidobacteriota; class Aminicenantia; order Aminicenantales; family Aminicenantaceae; genus JAHIPL01. Next base: position 6,959 of record JAHIPL010000211.1, read on the forward strand.
AGAAGATAAAAGATCCGCGATCAAACGGAGCGGTGGGTCGGGAAAGGGGTGCGAAAAAGCGGGGAATCGGTCGATCGGAATGCGCCTGAAAAGTTGACAATTTTCCCGCACTTTTCTATAGTAGGAGGACTTTGTGGCCCGTTAGCTCAATGGTAGAGCAACAGACTCTTAATCTGTAGGTTGAAGGTTCGAGTCCTTCACGGGTCACGTTTTTTTTATGGGGTAGAGACTAAATTTCCTTTAAGCTCCAATAAGCCAAATTAGGCGAGATTACACAAAATCTGTTACACATTTGTGACACGGATGGACGAGTCTGCTTAGAAACGCACTCATCCGCTTGTAGGGATCTGTCGTTTTGTGTAGCCGTGGTGACCGTCTGATTAAAATTCAAGGACGGACACCCATTCCCCCCATTGAGTCGAAAGCAAGGAAGATAACCTGCTCAGTAATTCGCATATCATTTTTCAAAGCATATGGGAAAAGTCCTTGATATTTATATCAGTTCTCCATTAAGAAATACATATAAGTTTTTCCATCATCATCGAGGAGCCAATCAACTTGTTCTGTGTCTCTTAATTCTTTCATATGCCTCCCTATCATTCCCTTAGAAATGTCCAGATTTTTCAGGAGCTCCCTTATTGAAATAAGTTCATGTTCTTCAATCAATTCAAGAATATTTTTAAATCGTTCTTTCTTTTGATCTCTTAATTTTCTAAGTTGCTGCTCTCTTCCTTTTTGCGTGTCCTCTTTGAAAGTAGGGCTTCCTGGTTTTGGGATAGGGATACCAAATTCTCTTCGAAAATTGTTTATATCTCCACCCCATAATCTACTTATTCGAGCCCAAAGTGCTCTCCAACTACTAGTTTTCTGCATCACTGTTGTTGTCGGATGATATCCAAGTTGTTGGACCATGTCATCATATTCATTCTGACATCTACGTTTTCTATGTAGAGTTAGGAAATCATGAAAATCGATCTGATACAGGCTTATCAGATCTTGAATTTTTCCATCATTTATTTCTAAGCCATACTTAATGCATACACAGACATCGTAGACCCTTTTTAACGTTATTAAAGTCTACAGACATTGTAGACCGCAGCATATAATTTTTTATACTGACCTTCAAGAGAAGGAGGTCAGTATGGATGAAAAGGAGTTTAGAGAAAGTGCTA
>JAHIPL010000212.1 GCA_018894615.1 Acidobacteriota bacterium
GAAATCGCCGCCGGCCATTACCGCGGGCCTCTGCACGGCATTCCCTGGGGTGCCAAGGACCTGCTCAGCACAAAGGCGTATCCGACAAGCTGGGGCGCCATGCCCTACAGGGATCAGATTTTCGACGAAGATGCGACGGTGGTTCGACGCCTGGAAGAGGCGGGTGCTGTGCTTGTCGCCAAATTGAGCCTGGGCGCCCTGGCCATGGGAGATGTCTGGTTCGGCGGACGTACCCGAAGCCCATGGAATCCGAACCGAGGATCCTCAGGTTCTTCAGCCGGACCCGGCGCGGCAACCGCGGCGGGGCTGGTCGGATTTTCCATTGGGACAGAAACGCACGGCTCCATTGTTTCCCCGGCCACACGGAATGCGGTCAGCGGGCTTCGCCCCACGTTCGGCAGGGTCAGCCGACACGGCGCCATGGCCCTCAGCTGGAGTATGGACAAAATCGGGCCCATGTGCCGCAGCGCGGAAGACTGCGCACTTGTTTTTGATGCCATTTTCGGCCCGGACGGGCGGGACTCCACCCTCATCGACCGGCCCTTCGCCTGGGAACCGGACCGGGACCTGAAGGATCTTCGAATCGGTTACTACAAGAAATCCTTTGAGGGAACTTTCCGGGACAAGGATAAGGCGGAAGCTGTCCTCGATTATTTCAGGGGCCTGGGGGTGGAACTCGTCCCGATTGAACTGCCGGAACTGCCTGTCGACAGCATGTCCTTCATTCTGGTCGCTGAAGCGGCGGCCTCTTTTGACGAACTGACCCGAAGCGGCCGGGATGACCTACTCGTCCGTCAATCTTCCTCTTCCTGGCCGAACACATTCCGGCAGGCCCGTTTCATTCCGGCGGTGGAATACATTCAGTCCAATCGTCTCCGCACTCTCTACATGCGAAAAATGGCGGAGATTATGGAACACATCGATGTGTACATCTCGACCAATCGCGCCGGGAATCTGCTGGCCACCAATCTGACCGGGCATCCCGCCGTGTGTGTTCCTACCTCGGTGCCCACAGAGGAGGGAGATTCCACCGCCATCACCTTCATCGGCAATTTATTCCGAGAAGCGGACGTGCTGCTGACCGCCAAAGCCTGGCAGGACGGAACGGATTTTCATCTCGTTCACCCCGACCTCGAGACGACACTGGCGAAAAAGAAGAAGGACGGGCAATAAAAAAGAATGCGTCGGTACCGGACCGATTGTATTAAAAAAGCCCGGCGAACAGCAGGTCCGCGTGAAACAATTCGCGGGTCCGCCGCCGGGTACCCCAGTCCACCGTCTCCTTGACGTTGAGGTAGCACCAGAATTCATTGAAAAGTCGGAGCTTCTTGATATAGTAATCGGCGAAATCGGTCACGCTGTCGAGAATGATCGTTCCGACATCATCGCCCTTCTCGTCGGTGAGAACGATCTGTTTTCCGTTTTCCGTGCTTTCGATGCGGCCGAATACCTTGACCTGAGTCTTCCCTTCCCAGTTCTCCGCTTTGTTGTACTGGATCTTCTCGAGGGTTTCAAACTCATCCCGCTGAACGGTGCTCATATAATCGACAAGAACAGGTTCTTCGCTCTTGGTGAAAATCGGGGTGAATTTTCCGCTCTCATCCTTGACCTCAAGTTCATCGGGAACAAGAATGGAAGGTCTGTCCGGAGTAAAGTGGCCGGTGCCTTTGATTTCCTTGTCTACGAGGTCGATGAGTTCTCCGCTCATGAGAGCGCCCGGAACCACAATATCAAAACCCCGGACTTCAGGGACAAACATGTATTGCCCGACAACAACTTTCACCGTGCCTTCAATCGCCAGTTGATTTTGTCCCAGCTCCTGCCCTACCTGAGCATCGGCGGTTTCACCCTCTTGATTACAGGCCACTGTACCGGCGATTACGAGAAGAACCGCTGCAAAAACCAGTCCCAGATTTCTGATTGTTCTTATAGCCATGACCAAACCTCCAATCATTTAATCATTTGTCAGAGCGTCTTCAAATCCAAAAAAATTGCTTTTTCGAACCATTCACTAACCCTTTGAGTGAAAATTATTTATACCACCGAAATCAGGAAATGTAAAGAGGAAATTCTGTTCACACCCAAGAGAGAAGCCTATTTTTTCTTGACCTTACTTGAGGTCGAGCGGGACGGTGTACTGACTCGTGCTGAGGATGTCGACCGGCTGGGAGTGGAGCGGACCGTCCGTGAACTCGAACTGGAGCTCGATCTTGAAGGAGTGCTCACGCGGGACGATGTGCTCACACGGGCTCGTGAAGAGGTCGTCCCGCTCGAAGGATAGGAACGGACGGTCGAGCGGGAGGGCGTGGAGCGGGTCGTGCTGCTGCGTGAGACAACCCTGCTTCGATTGGACGGATTCACTTCGGAAGACCGCACATTCGAGCGTGAAGTGAAACTTTTAGTGACCGTTCGAACCGAACTCCTCTTCATCACCTGGGACGCACGCATGCTGACCGTCCGGTCAAGATTGCGCACATGCTGCACGCCCGGCTGCCTGGACGAAAGTGACATCCGCCCCAACTGATTGACTCCGGCCCCCTGCAGCGCCACCTTGGAAATGTGCCGGGACTGGAGCTGATTTTTGTGCACTACGGTCAATGCGCGGGAATTGGAGGGATAATATCCGTTGTACTGGCCGTAGAAACGGTTGTTGAGGATGACGCCGGGCCTGTTCCAGTAACTGAGCGGCGCCCAGCCGATGTAGTTGGAGCCGTGATGCCAGTGCACCCAGGCCGGTCTCCAGTGACTCTGAGGGATCCAGTACCAACCCAGACCGCCTCTCCAGTGCCAGCGTCCGTAATGGGAAACACACCAGCCCCACGGATCGGAAGACACCCATGTCCAGCCGATGACGGGATACCAGGACCACCGGCCGTAGTGATAGGGTCTCCAAGAGCTGTAATGCACATTGGGCACCCAGACATAGCCGTAAGGATTTTCATGCACCCAGCGGCCGTAATAGGCCAGTTCCGATTCATATTCATCAAGTTCGGCCGGCAGGTAGCTGCGATACACGTTTTGGTTCTGAAAGGAATCCCTGCTCCTGTTCCAGTCGGCAAAGCTCTCATCGGAACGGGCATTGTAGTCGTCTATATACTGAAAAGCGCCGTTTTCAGCCAGCAGACGCTCTCCCCTGGAGACAGCTGTCGATCCTTCCTGACCGGCAGCTTCCATCTCGCCTTCCAGCACAAACAGCTCGGTCGACAGGCTGCCTTGCACATCAATCCGGTAAAGACCGTTATCCAGCACATAAAATGAGGAATCCGGGGTGTGGATCTCTATGCCTTTATCCAAACGCAGGTTGTTCACCCGCAGATAGATACTTCCCTCCAGCAGGTGGATGATGATCAGGTCATCGCCTTCCCGGGGAAGCCGCAACAAATCGACTTGAGAATCCCGGTCGATCCGCAGATAGTTTTTGTAGCCGAAGTGGATCTCCGCCCGGCCGTCACGGGTACCCAGCTTGTCTCCCTCGATCAAAGGAAGATTGACCTCGCCCTGTTCAAAACCCAGGTCTCCGGCTCTCTGGACATAAACATCCCCATTGACGTAATTCAGGCGGGCGTAGCTGTGAGCGTAGTAGCTTTCATATTCGTCGGCACACACAAAGGAGGTCACCATCAGGATCACGGTGAGAAGTATCATTTGTTTTTTCATTGTTGACTCCTTTCGCCGATATAAAAAGCAATATTTATGCCAAAAGAGCTAACCCGAGAAAAGAAAGGAGGAGGGTGTCACCTGAAGAGGACATACGTCTGAAAACTGGCCTTATTTATGCCGGATCCTGTCCAGAGCCACAGCAAAGACAATGATGGCGCCGATGATGATCTCCTGAATGTAATTGGGCCATCCCATCATGGTCGAGCCGTTTCGTAGGAACGCCATGATGAAAACACCGATCATGGATCCGAGAATGCTTCCCATGCCGCCGCTCAGGCTGCCGCCGCCGATGACGACGGCCGCGATGATATCAAGCTCGAGACCGACGGCCACGGTCGGATCTCCGACCGTCAATCGGGAGAACTGCATCACTCCGCTCAATCCGCAGAAAAGACCTCCGATGGTGTAGATCAGAAGCTTGGTTCTCCCGATCCGGATTCCACACAGCCTGGCCGTGGCCTCGTTGGAGCCGATGGCGAAGATGTGTTTACCGAAAACAGTGTAGCGAAGAAGAGCGGCCATCAGAAAGGCCAAGCCGATCATGAGCCAAACCCCCGGCGCCAGAAGGAGCCCTTGAGGGCTTTTGGCCATGAGCTCATTCACCCAGGTCAGAGGCGTATCGATTTTCTGATTGCCGGCCATCCACTTCGCCACCCCCCGGGCGATGCCCAGCATCCCCAGCGTGACGATAAAGGGGACAAGGCGCAGCGAGGTGATGAGGGCGCCGTTGATCAATCCCACCAGTCCTCCAGCCATTATCCCGAGAAGCACGGCGGCTAGGGGATGAATCCCGGCATTGATGGCGAAAGCGACGATTACGCTGGAAAGAGCAATGTTGGACGCCGCCGAAAGATCAATTCCGCCGCTGATGATGATGAGGGTCATGCCAAGGGCGCCGAGCGCGACAATCACGGATTGTGTGGCCACGCTTTTCAGATTGTAAATACGCAGAAACCGGTCCTGCACTTCGGGCATGAGAGAAAATATTGCAACAACCAGAATCAGCCCTATAAACGGACCGAGCCATTTGAGAACCATCGCGAAACGGTTTGTTTTGAATGTGTTATTCATCTCTCTGTGCTATTATTGCCCTCATCTCCATTAAAATCTCATGTGCCGACGGTGGCCGCGGTGGTCAGGGTTTCCATGGTCCACTCTTCCGCCGGCCTCAGTGACACAAGGTCCCCCCGGAAAAAAACGGCGATCCGATCACAGACCCCGATGAGTTCCGGAAAATAAGAGCTGACAAAAACAACGGTTTTCCCTTCAGCGGCCAGCCTGCCGACCCAATCATAAATCTGGGCCTTGCTGAGGACATCGATTCCCCGGGTTGGTTCATCAAGAAGAAGGATGTCCGCTTTTTGGTGAAGGAGCCGGGCGAGAGCCACCTTCTGCTGGTTTCCCCCCGACAAGGACGACACCCGCTGGTCGCTGTCCCGGGCTTTTACATTCATCCGGCGGCAGAGGGCATCCGCGTCCCTTTTCTGCCGCCCCAGACGCAAAAACCCCCAGCGCACATAAGGCTCATAATAACTCATAGTCAGATTATCTCTGATGGACAGAGAGAGAGCCAGGCCCTCGCTCTGACGGTCTTCACTCAGATATCCCATCCCCTGCCTGATGCGGTCCCGGCAGTGATCACCGGCCTTTTCTCCGTCAAAGACAGTGATACGGCCTTCTTCCAGGCGGTCGAGGCCAAACAGCGCACGAAGCATTTCCGTCCGGCCGGAGCCGACCAGTCCTCCCACACCCAGGATTTCCCCCTGTTGAAGTTCAAGGTTCAGAGGCGAAAACATGTTTTTCCCCCGGAAATTTTTAAGGGAGAGAGCAGGCCCTTCCGGCTTGTGAGGGATCTTCGGAAAAAGCTCCTTGACATCCTGTCCGACCATCATACGGATGATGCCGCCCAGAGACATGGACGACATCCGGCCTGTTCCAACTCGTTGACCGTCCCGAAGAACGGTGTAACTATCCGCCACCTCCCGGACTTCCTCGAGGAAATGGCTGATGTAAATGATTCCGACGCCCTGCGCCTTCAGACGGCGCATGATCTGAAACAGCTGTACGGAGTCTTCCCGGGACAAACGGCTCGTCGGTTCATCCATGATCAGAATGACCGCCTCATCCACAAGGGCCCGGGCGATTTCAATGATCTGCCTGGCGCTGATGCTGAGTTTCCTCACCGGTACATCGGGCGCGATCTCCGGATGATTCAAAAATGCGAGAGCTTTTTCGACCTTTCGCCGCATGTCCTTTCGCTGCAGGATGCCGCGGAGGTGAATTTCCCGCCCGAGCATGATGTTTTCAGTGACGGTGAGGTGAGGGGCGAGATTTAGCTCCTGATAGATCATAGAGATGCCGTGGATCCGGCTGTCAAGAGGACCGGATGGAGCAAAGGGCCTAGATGCGAGGGTCATCCGTCCCCTATCCGCCTTCAGGGCGCCGCTGAGTATTTTGACAAGCGTGCTTTTCCCGGCTCCATTTTCCCCCAGAAGGGCGTGAATCTCACCCTTCTTGAGCTCCAGGTCCACATCCTGAAGGGCGATGGTGGGACCGAAACTTTTGGAGATTCCCGCCATGTTGAGCAGGTCCGAGGGAGGAGCGGCGGTCATTTGTCGAGGATGTCCGCCAGCTCGGGGGAGAGAAGGGATTGAATCAAGGGTTCGTTCATATTCTCAGGCGTCGCCAGGTAAACGCCCGTATCCACGCGGGATTCGACGGGCTGTCCTCTCAAATGAAGGACCATCTGTTTGACGCCGAGATATCCGATCTTGACGGGATTCTGAAGAACCAGCCCATGGATTTCTCCATTGGAAAGACCGGCCACGAGTTTGGGACTGCTGTCGAAACCGATAAAGGCGACCTGTCCGGCCCGCCCGGCTTCCTGAAGCGCCCGCAGCATGCCGAAGGTGGTGGACTCATTAGGACAGAAGATCCCCTCCACATCGGGGAAACGGTTCAGCAGATTCTCACCCAGCTGAAAGGCCGTTTCCGTCGTTGCTCCCGCAAAAAGGTCCTGAACGATGAGGGATATCTTAGGAAATTCCGCCGTGATTGTGTCCAGGAATCCCGCTTCCCTTTTTGTGGTCGAGGCGGATCCTTCCTGATATCGGACAAGGAAGATGCGACCGCCGTCGGGCAGCTCGACCGCCATGGCTCTCGCCGCCATAACTCCTCCCATGTAATTGTCCGTAGCGACAAAACTGATATACCCTTTGCCCTGAAGATCGGAATCGATGATCACCACCGGAATCCCTTCACGGGTGGCATCACGGACGGGTACCATCAAAGCCCGGTCATCCAGCGGCGCCAGGACAATGCCGTCGACGCCCCGGCTTACAAAATCTTCGACAACCGTGATCTGCTGGGACCGATCATCCTCCTTTTGAGGGCCTTTCCAGATTATCTCCACCCCCATTTCTCCGGCAGCTTTGACGGCTCCGGCATGAATGGCCTTCCAGAATTCATGTGTGGTCCCTTTGGGGATGACGGCAATCTGAATGGACTCATCCGAGGAACGCTTCTGAGGACCGGCTCCTGTTCCGCAGCCGACCTGAAAGGCTCCCATAACCAACAGAACGGCGAGAAGACGATTGGTCGATTTTTTCATATGAAGAAGTATACCGGGAAGAAAATTCGGAGTCAAAATAAATTGGAGAAAAATTAGACAGGCGAACAGGATTTATAACGGAGGTGTGTCGATCTCCGGTATTGAGATAAAAGCGGCAGCCCCTTCAGAAGGGACTGCCGCGTCTGAACGATTATTTTTTCTTCAGAATGGGCATCCCCGTTCTGGTGGTTTCCATCACTTTGTAAGCGTCGGGAACCGCATCCAGGGACCCGGCTCTGATATCGCGGGCGAAAAAATAAATGCGCTGCTGTCTGCCGCCCTTCAGATTGACATCTTTGAAATGCAGATAATACTTTGTTCCCTTGGAATTCGTGAATTCGTATGCCATCTTTACCTCCCTTTCAAATTTCTATGAATGAATCCGGAAACATAAGAAGCACTGAATTTGAATTGCTTCTATTGATTTCCGACCAACATCACATTCTACCAAACAGCTTTATCCCTGATCAGGTGAATTAAAAGCCTTGTTCCGTTTTTATCGAATATCAGGGGGAATGTCAAGAGAATTTTCAGAAAAAAAATAACTTGAAAAAAAAACGATCTTTTTCTTTCAGCCAAATCCTGAAATCAACTTATCCCTCTTATTATCTAAAAGATAGATCATGGTATTTATTTTCGTCGGTTTTATTTTATTTCTTTATTTTATTTCTTTACTTCTTGATATTTTCTGGTATAATACAAACGGTTTTCTTTGGCGGGCTGGAGAGAACCCCCACCTTTTTGGTTCCCATCATCAACCCCCCTTTTGCTGACAACAGCCCGCAACCCCCCCCCGGGGGGTGAGGAGAGGGCCCGCCTATTTTTTTCTGCGTTCATAAAGGATTTTTCCCATCACTTCCATAGCGAGCTTGCCGGCTGCCGCGGCCGTGATCCCCGATTCATCCCTCTCCGGATTGACTTCAACCACATCAAAACAGATGA
>JAHIPL010000213.1 GCA_018894615.1 Acidobacteriota bacterium
CTATGAACATACGCTGGCAAGTGGACGAGGACTTTCGGAAGCTTTACTTTCCAACAATGAGGATGTTGGCGGGATTGCCGAATCCGGCAGAAAAGATGTAAAAATAAAAGAAATGCCTCGGCATATCGTTTTTAACGCCATTGCACGTCAGCCATTTTTTACGTTTCAATCAATTCACATGTATTTCCCATACGTTGCATCTGTGCGGCAATTTATAGAACTGGATGATTATCTGGGTGGTTTGGAAATTACGTTTCAGGGTGATTCGGCTGACATTTACAGTTTATCCAATAAAGCGCAAATTGAAGGACTTACAGGATTGCTTGGGCAGATTGAATCCGAATTACGCAAAAACATCACGGAATACATAGGCACGGAAGATTTCAAATTAAATTCCGCGTGTTCGGTTTTTTCAGACAAAGTCCTTAAGCTTATTGAAGGCAGTGAGCGGGCCAATGGCGATGAGCAGTTTGTCGCTGATAAGGGCTGGTATGTTTTCAATGCCAATTACGGCACCAGCGAAGAAAAAGCATTTGTAAGGATGCTTGACCGTCAGATGGAAACGCTTAAAGAGAAATATGACGGCATCTATCTTGTCCGTAATGAAAGACATTTTAAGATTTACAGTTTTTCCGACGGGCAGGCATTTGAGCCCGATTTTGTTTTATATCTGCACGAGAAAAACGGGGATATGCTTACTTATCAGATATTTATTGAGCCAAAGGGCAAACACCTCAAAGAATATGATAAATGGAAGCAAGAATTCCTCAAAGAAGTGACTGAAAAATTCAAAGGAAAGACGCTGGAATTCAAAACACAACAAAGGACGCAAAAATACAGGCTTGTGGGTGTACCTTTTTATAATAATGAAGATGAAAACAAGTTCAAGCAAAGCCTGTATGAGGTCGTGGAAAATTGAAAACCGCCCAATATATGTTCGGCAGGAGAAGAAATGGAGCAGACGAAAAAACGGATCCACGCGATTCTTGGCGACGATAACAGACGCACGATGCACAACGCGACGCGTTACCGGGAGTATCTGCTCAAGCATCTCTCGCTGCCCATCATTGCTACCGGCACGGAGGACTTTCCGTGGGAGGAGCCCTACGTGTTCGGCGGCTGGGATAAGAGGGCGTATCAGAAACTGAAGAAGACGAATCCATCCTACACAGACACCTTTGAACTCCAAGCCCTCGGTCCTCCGAACGAGCATGAAGATATTGCCGCGAAGACGAAACGGGTATCCGATGGAAAAGTGTTTGAGATCGGATTGTCGTGGCTCTCTTGTAAGGACGAAGAGAGCGAAACACATGCACTTTTGGATGACTTCGGAATCTGGTACACAAACTACTGATGCCGAACCAGCAGGTTTAGGCGACGCTTTACAGCGCGCCTGACCTGCGACGTTAGATTTAAAATGAAATCCAAGAACAAGAGAAGGAACTGACTTCGACATCCGGGAGAGGACCGGAGTCCGGCCTTTAGCGGGAGTGTCAAGCGTGGGGAGTTTGCGGTATAATTGCCAAAAAATGAGAGAATACACCGTGACGTCCAAGTCGGAGGCGGAAACCATTGACATCGCCGCCGATCTGGCGGGACGTCTGCGCGGGGATGAGGTGATTCTGCTTTCGGGAGAATTGGGGGCGGGAAAAACGGTTTTCACCAAGGGGATCTGCCGGGGCCTGGGGCTGGAGGACATCCATTCGGTCGGCAGCCCTTCCTACACCCTTGTCAACATCTACAGCGCCCGCTTCACGGTTTATCACATGGATCTTTACCGCCTGGGAGGGGATTCGGACATCACCGATCTCGGATGGGAGGATTTTTTGGGCGAGGGCGTCATCGTCATCGAGTGGGCGGATAAAATCACGGTCGATTTTCCCTGTATTCGTGTTCGCATCGAGGCCGGGGAAGATGAAAATCGAACCATCACCATTAGAGATGCATCCTAAAACACACTAATCTGATCCGCTCCTTAAAAATGATCCCGACTCAAATATATGAGAATAATCCCTTTTCAAATAAACGAAAGACAATTTCTTCATAAATAAGAAACGGAATGTGCTTGGATCAGCCGGATAGAATCGACCGGGCGGGGTCAGAGCGAGAAAGGGGCACGGGCCGATTCGACGATTTGCCGCAGTTCCGCCGCCGCTTCCCTGACGTCTTCGGCGCCCATGATGGCGGATATGACGGCGATGCCGGCCGCACCGGCTGAAAAGACATCAGCGGCATTGTCGCGGTTGATCCCTCCGATGGCGATTCCAGGGATGGTTACCGCATTCGTGAGCCGTCTAATACCGGACAGCCCTATCGGGGGATCGGTATCTGTTTTGGAGGGTGTGCCAAAGATGGGGCTTAAACCGATATAATCGGCGCCTCCGGCTTCAGCGGCCGCTGCTTCCTCCGCGGAGTTGGCCGAGATGCCGATGATTTTATTGTTTCCAAGCAGCTTCCTGGCGGCCGCCGGCGGCATGTCGTTCCGCCCCAGGTGGACGCCGTCGGCTCCCGAGGCGAGGGCGATGTCCACCCGGTCGTTGATGATCAGGGGGACGCCGGCGCTCCGCACCAGCGGAAGGAGATCGAGCGCCAGATCCAGGAAAGGGCGCGTGTCCAATTTTTTGGCCCGGAGTTGAAGCAGGGTGATGCCTCCCGCCAGGGCTTCGGCCACGATGGGACGCAGATCCCTTTCCCGGGCCGCTTCGACATCGGCAACAAAACATAGTCTCCAGTCGATGTTGTTCATGTTTTCACATTATAACAAAACCGGATTGCATATTCCGCCCGCATTATGTATAAAAAACGAGAATCTTCTATAGGAGTTATTTATGAGTGTTCTGTCCGACGTATACAATTTCGTCAATGGAAATGTTTATCTGAAATTTCTGTTCATCGTTCTTGTTTCGCTGGTCGCCGCCTGGATTGGACGGCAGATCCTGAGAAGAGTGCTCAAGCCCCTGGCGAAAAACACTAAGACAAATATCGATGATCTCATCTTCAAGAGCATGAC
>JAHIPL010000032.1 GCA_018894615.1 Acidobacteriota bacterium
ACACATCCGGAGACTACATCCGCAGCATGCCCATCACGGTCATCTTCACCCTGTCGGCGTCCCTCTTTATCGCCCTGACACTGACGCCCTTTTTATCCAGCCGCCTTCTCACAGTAAGGACCTCTCAAAAGAAGAGCATCGTCCGGCGGACCCTCAACCGTCTCATCGAACGAACCTACAGACCGGCCCTGGCTTTTTCTCTCCGCCGCCCCATCCTCGTTCTTCTTCTGACACTCGCCGTTTTTGTCTTCAGCCTTTTTCTGTTTCAATTTGTCGGTGTCAGTTTTTTCCCGAAAGCGGAAAAACCCCAGCTCGTCATCAACGTCGACACGACCGAAGGCTCCAGCCTGGAGAAAACCGATCGGATCGCACGGCAGGTGGAGGACGTCCTGAACAGATACGATAAAATCACGAAGTACGCGGTCACCATCGGCCGGGGAGGCCCATCCTTCCACTACAACATCGATTCGAAAGAACCGGATGCCTCCCACGCCCAGTTTTATCTGGAACTGATCGACGGAAAACCGGACACGCTGGCCGGAATCGTCTCCGATCTGCGAAAGGAATTTTTCGGTTTTCCCGGAGCCGAAATTGAAATCAAGGAACTGGAGCAGGGTCCGCCGGTCGAAGCCCCCATCGCCATCAAAATCCTGGGCGATCAGATGGATGTTCTTCAGCGCATCGGCCTGGATGTGGAGCAGATCTTTCGAACCACCCCCGGTACGATCAACGTCAACAATCCCCAGGACTCGGCCACCATCGACCTCCATGTTCAAATCAACAGGGCCAAGGCCGGGATGCTCGGCATCCCTCTGGTGGAGATCGACCGGACGGTCAGGGCAGGGATCACCGGGCTTCCCGTTTCACGATTCAGGAACAAAGAGGGAAAGGAATATGATATCGTCATCCGCCTTCCCATCGACGGAAAGCCGCGCGTCGAGGATTTCGACCGCATCACCGTCACCTCGATCTCCGGCACTCCCGTGCCGCTCAATCAGGTGGCCACACTTTCTTTTTTATCAGGCCCCGATCAGATCGAACACTACAACTTCGACCGGACGGTGACCGTTACGGCCGATGTGGATCTCGGTTACTCCACCGACCAGGTGAACCGGGACATCACGGCGCAGCTGGATGACTATCCCTGGCCCAAGGGATACCGGTATTACGTCTCGGGAGAGGCTGAATCCAGGGAAGAGTCCTTCGGCGGAATGGGCCGGGCCATCTTCATCGCCCTTATCTCCATCTTTGCCGTTCTGGTCCTGCAGTTCAAATCCTTCATCCAGCCCGTGATCGTGTTCATCGCCATCCCCCTGGCCGTCATCGGCTCCATTCTGGCACTCCTCGTCACAGGCAACACCTTCTCCTTCACTGCCTTCATCGGCATGACCAGTCTGGTCGGCATCGTGGTCAACAACAGCATCATCCTGGTCGACTACACCAACCGGTTGAGGATGGAGAATTTTTCTGTCGCCGATGCGCTCAAACAGGCTGGAGAGGTGCGGTTCATTCCCATCATTCTGACGACGGCCACAACCATCGGAGGCCTTCTGCCCCTGACCCTTCGAGGCGGGACTCTTTACGCACCCATGGGCTGGACCATCATCGGAGGATTGACGGTTTCGACCTTTATGACGCTTATCCTCGTGCCCGTCCTCTACCGGCTTTTCAACAGAGAGAAAAACGGTGACTTCAAAACCGCATGAGGACAATTCATGAATCAAGGGTCCGTCTGTAAGCCGGAAATCAATCGTTCCAGTTCGGTCCGGGCGGCCTCCCACTCCTTGTAGAGGACGTCGATGCGTTTTTTAAGATCGGCGTACTCCAGGTGGATGCCGGGCACATCCACTCCAGCTCCCTCTTGGTAGGTCTCGGGACGGGCCAGGAGGGCTTCAATCTCTCCCTTTTTCGACTCCGTCTTCTCGATGTCCTCTTCCAGCCGGGCGATATTCTTTTCGAGGCGGTTTCGCTCACGGCTCACAGACTGCCGGGCTTGGGCCTCCGCCCGTTTCTGATCCCGGGTTTTTTTCCCTGTCGCGGCCGGGTAGAAAGCGGCGTCGGGGAAGAAAGGCCCGTCATCGGCGGGCGTGTCCCCATTGGGCTCTTCTTCCGCGGGCTCGTCGGCTTTCCTCTCCCTCTTCCAGAGATAGTAGGAATAGTTTCCGCTGTACTCCTCCAGGGATCCGTTTTTCAGCTCCAAGGTTCGGGTGATGAGCTTGTCCAGAAAATAGCGGTCATGGGAAATGAGAAGAACCGCTCCATCGTAGTTCAGAAGCGCCGTTTCCAGGGCTTCGCGGGCCGTGATGTCGAGATGGGTGGTCGGTTCGTCCATGATGAGAAAATTGACGGGAGACAGCAGGATTTTGGCCAGGGCCACCCGCGCCTTTTCCCCTCCGGAGAGAACCTTTACCTTTTTTTTGATGTCCTCGTCTCCGAACTGAAAGGTGCCCAGCACCGCACGGATATGGGTGACAAGACCGGTCGCGGCGGACGAGGCCACCTCATTAAAAACGGTGTTGCCCAGGTTAAGGGCATTGATCTGATGCTGGGCGTAATACCCGATCGTGACCCGGCTCCCGATGCTCACCCGGCCTTTCTGAGGCTGAAGAGTGCGGGCGACCAGGCGAGTCAACGTCGTTTTGCCGGCCCCGTTCACCCCCACCATGGCCATCTTTTCTCCGCGGGTGATGCTCAGGTTGATGTCCTTCAGCACCCAGTCCGCATCGTAGCGAAAGGACACATTCTCCATCGTCAGAACATCCTTGTAGCTCTGTCTTTCCACCTTCAGAGAAAACTGCATATCCGGAGGCGGTGGCGGCAGCTCCACGGTCTCCATTTTTTCAAGCATGCGCAAACGACTCTGAACCTGGCCGGCGCGGCGCTTGTCACTGCGGTATTTGTTGATAAAACGCTGGACTCTCTCCCTTTCGGTCTGCTGCTCCTCCCATCTCTTGTAAACCAGGCGGATGCGCTCCTCTTTTAGGCCTTCATAAAAATGATAATTCCCCCGGTAGCGGATCAGTTGGCCCCGATCGAGTTCGTAGATTTCATGACAGAGACGGTCGATAAAAAAACGGTCGTGGGACACGATAACGATGCTGCCCTTAAAATGAATCAGATACTGCTCCAGCCACTCCATGGAAGGGATATCGAGATGATTGGTCGGCTCGTCGAGAAGAAGGAGGTCGGGCTCGAGGAGAAGAAGGCGGGCCAGATACACCCGCATGCCCCAGCCGCCGGAAAGCTGCTTAAAATCCATGGCCAGCTGCGCCTCATCAAATCCCAGCCCGAACAGGATCTTTTTCGCCCGGGATTCGATCACATATCCATCCAGATCCTGAAACCGCTGCTCGAGAGGCCCCAGTTTTTTTAGGAGGGAGTCGGAATCCTCCTCTCCTCTGTCCATCCGGTGGTGAAGGGCGGTGATTTCCTCCTCCAGTTTTTTAATTTCCGGAAGCCCGGCCAGGGCGTTTTCGAGAACCGTCCCCCTGCCGACCGCCACTTCCTCCTGGGGAAGATAACCGATGCGGTAGTCCCGCGGTTTGACGATCCGCCCTTCCTTCGGTTCGATATCACCCGTCAGGATGCGAAGAAGGGTGGTCTTGCCGGAACCGTTGGGGCCGATGAGGGCGAACCGCTTCTCCGGCTGCAGGTTCCAGTCCACTCCGCCCAGAAGAATCTGTTCACCTATGGAGTAGTGAAGTCCGCGTATTTGAAGCATGTCGGTTTTTCGATTTTATATCCTTGGTGAAAACATGAATGATAGCACGGAGAGCAGCGGCCGTCCATAGACTACCCCCGCTATGTCAAAGAGCCCATGGACTGAGTCGACACCGAAGAATCCGTCGCGTAGATATCCTATGAAAGAATTTTTGATATTGACTCGATATAGCGCTCGAAGTCATTCAAGTAATCCTGGAGTTTCTTTAATCTGTCATCGATGATTTCAGGTTTTGCCAATGAGACTTCCGGATTTCACGGAATCAAGATAGACTTCCCTCATGGACTGAAGAGCGGGCAAATAATCAAAATATCTGCTTCTGACATATGTCTCAAAATCGATCCGGAATTATTCG
>JAHIPL010000214.1 GCA_018894615.1 Acidobacteriota bacterium
CCCGACATAATACACGTTGGCCATGGGCTTTTCTCCTCAACCGGATGGTATGTCGGCTGCTTTGATGTGTCAACCCGGGATTAATCATTTTCCATTTACTTTGCCGATCGATGCTTGGAATTGGGCCGATTTAATTGATATAATTGACCGATACCTCTCAGCGCTGGGAATCCGATGGGAGTCCTTGATGAGCCGGATCCCTTTTTTGTAAGATAGATATAAATTGATAGAGGGAAGTAAAATACCGATTTATCAAAAAGAAGGTTTTTCAAATATAGAAAACCAGCCGGATCGAGTGATCGTATAATAAAAGATTGATATAAGGATGGTTGTCCGATGAAAAACGAGAAATTGAACCTGGAAGAACTTTTCGCCACCATCAACAATTACTTTTCCCCGAAAGTTATCGCAGAGGTCAACGACGTTTATGTCAAAATCGTCAAGGTCAAAGGGCCGGACGTTCCCTGGCACACGCATGACGGAGAGGATGAGCTGTTTTATGTTCTGGAGGGCCGCCTGACGATGCAGATCAAGGGAGAGCCCGATTTTGACCTCAACGTTGGGGAGATGTTTGTCGTTCCGAAGGGGGTCGAGCACCGGGTTTTCTGCGTGGAGGAATGTCGGCTGCTGCTCATCGAAAACAAAACCACCGCCCACACGGGGAGCGTGAAATCCTCCATCACCAAATCGGTGGACGAGCAGAAGTATTGAGTTGATGCGCCTCTAATTTTTTCGAAGACGGTGACGTATGACCGCTTCTATTTCCGCCTCAGTTTCTCGAGGTAGAGGAGCATCCAGTCGGGGATATGGGATTCTTCGCCGGGATTGAGCTCTTTCTGCTTTCGTTCGACGGCGGTGATGAGGTTCATCATCTCTTCGGCCGCCTGTGCCTCATCACCTGAAAAGGCCAGGGCATCGACCAGCTCCAGGCGCAGGTTGGGGTTGTCCGGTTCCTCGGCTAGGGCGGATATGATTTTTTCCAGAAGCTTCTCCATCTCTCCCTTCAGCAGAAGAATCCGGCGCTCATAAAAGGCCGCGAGAGCGGCGTCCGCCGTGCCTTCGTGAATGGTCAGATAGGCAGGCTCAATTTTTACCCCTGAAATGCCGCTTCTCCTCAACGGACTGACCTTATCGGGCATGTGGACGGTCAGGCTGTATTTTCCCGGCGGCGGAGCTGAATCAGCCGTCCAGAAGAGAGAGAAGATTTGTCCGGGCTTGAGGGCTGTGTCTCCGGGCGGCAAAAGGGTCCATCGAATCTCTGTTGGTTGGCCCTTCTCGTTTATTAGAATGGGCTTGATTGCTTCCAGACCGGCAAAGTCGAGCTCCCGGTCCTGTTTCGGGAAAAAAAAGGCACACTGCGCATAGAGCGGGATGTCGATCGTTAACTCCGAAACACGGGAACCGTTGATGAAAACGTTTCCCCGCAGAAACATCCGCAGTGCCGGCTGCTCCTTTTTACCGCAGCCCATAGCCAGGGCCAGCATAAAAAAACCCAGGAGGCAGACTATCACCCAGAAAGTTCGTTTATTGTTTTTCCGCATTGTACAGCCTCCTCAGTAACTCTTGACTTTGACCCGGCTCAGGCATTCGCCCCGTCCCTCGGCCGTCTCGCCGCACAGCCCGCTCCCCGTCCGTGTCTTGCAGAAATAGAGCCGATTCCCCTTGGGATCGGAGTACTCCTGGACCCGGCCCCGGTCATAAAAGGCTTCGAAGTTTTCCGGTACCCGGACCATGGCGATGAAGTAGCGGGCGGAGCGGTAGGTCATGAAGCAGTCCCTGTCACCGCTGTGCTGCCCCTGCAGACAGGCCACCCAGCTCCGACCCTCGCCCGGAATGTTGCGGATGCCCTCGTACTGGCCGTGATGCAGAAGGTTGAGGTTGTGTCCGATCTCATGTCCCAGCGTCCCCGCCGTGTCGTTCTGATCCTCCTCGGATTCCTCCCAGCCGTAATATCCGGTCCGGGAAGCGTCTCTGTAGTCGCGGAGGACGATGGTGTTGTGATCTTCGGTGGGGGGGCCGATGTGGGAAGCCACGCCGACGGACAGCCCCATGGTCAGCTCAGGGTTCTGATCGTGGGTCATAAGGACGAGAATATACTGGTCGCCTGCCTTGTGGTCCGTATTCGTGTAGTTGATGAGATCGTCCCTGAATTCGTCGCCCTGCATTTCCCGCAGGTGGAGCTTCTGGTCGAGGAAGCGGGGGACAAGAGTGCGGAGATGCGGGTAAAAACAGCCGGCGTAGTCGTAGACGAAAATGTCCTTTTCGAGAGGGCTGAGGCGGTAATGCCTGCCGTCGCTGTAGATTCCGCGGTACTCCTCGAACGCAGTGAGCCCGTCTCCGGTGTGAAGGGCGTCCTGATGGGTGTCGTCGTCGGAGTCGGGATCGGTGACACTCCACTCCTCCTCCCACCCGTCCTGAAGGCCGTCTTCATCTCTGTCCAGGGGGATGAGAAGGTTTTTGCCGTCCGTATCGGCGGTTGTGCCTCGGGTGTCGGCTAGGTACCAGATGCCGGCGATTTTGATTTCCGCCTTCATTTTGGCCGACGCGGCCGCATCCTTGACGCAGACTCTGGCCGAAATGACATCGCTTGTTACATCTTCCAGGGTGATCTGCTGACTCACCGTGTACTGCAGGTTTTCGGATACGGCATCCTCTCCCATATCGAATCCGGGATTGTCCGAGTTCCGAAAGAACATATCCGGAAGGCTGCCGATGGGGCATTCGTTGTAATGGGTGTAGAGGCGGCTGACGGGCGAGTCTTCCCCGCTCCAGTTTTTGGTGAAGGCTTGGCGGGCCCAGGCTTCGGTCTTGCGGCCGAGGGTGCAGTCGGGGCAAGCGTCGTTAAGGAGATGGTTGCCGGCGTTGGTTGCGACGCCCTCATGCTCCGAGGTATCGAGAAGAGTGAAGCGGACGGCCGCCACTTCGTCGGGGTTGATGTCCTCGAGGGTCAGCTTGTATTCGCGAATGTCGCCGGGCTCGGGCTTCCATTTGTTTTCGGCCGAATCCATGGGTTCGAGGATGGCCTTGATGTTTTTGCGGGCGGCGATGACAAAGCGCCATGATAGATCATAGGTGGAGTCCGCCCTGTTTTGGAGGTGGGGCTGGCAGCTCGCGTCTCCCGTGCCTGTTCCGCCGTAGTCCAGGGTTATGTCCTCGAGGGAAAACGTTTTGTCCAGTTTGATGAAGGTGGGCCAGTACCAGGAAAATCCGGATATTTTTATACTGGTGTGTTCTTCCCCGCTGTTTCGGGTCTGGAAATCGATATCGGCCGGCCGGTCGACGGACTCTGGAATGAGACCCCGTCGAAAATGAATCCCGTCGGGCATGGCATGGGTGAATATCTCCAGCCAGGATTCTCCCCCGTCGGCCTGTTTGCCGGAGACGCGGAATTTGATTTCGAAGGAGTTGGCATTAAAATCATTCGTTTCGTTGTAGATCCAGTTGGGAATGGCCGTACCGGTCGATTCCAGGTTGGGGGGTGGCGGCGTGATGACAAGGGAGTTGAGTGTGCTGTTGAAGGTGGAGTAGCGGTCGGTATAAGGGTCGACGCAGTGGCGGGTGGCTGAGCACTTGATTTCGGCCGTAATCTTCATGGGGGCGATTTCGTAGACATCCTGGTAAGTGGGAGAGTAGGGGATGATGCCCTGCTTGGACTGGGTAAGAGTGAGCACCGGACGAACGTAGAAACCCTCGAACCGGTAGATGATGTGATAGATTGAGCCGGCGTCGCCTTGGGCTTTGACTTCGAAATATCCGTGATGATCGTCGTAAACGACGATGTAGTTTTTCAAAATATCGCGGATGATTTTCTGGATTTCGGGCGAGGAGCGGATCTGTTTGTCCTGAGGTGTGATTTCC
>JAHIPL010000215.1 GCA_018894615.1 Acidobacteriota bacterium
CTGTTTTTTTATTTCACTTCAATGTTGGAAATTCGCCGATGCGCAGATTGGTGCAGCCGTAGGGGATCAGCACCAGATCGACCGTCTCTCCGGCAGCCTGGACAGGGCTGAGTGGAAGCTCGCCGGCCGAACCGTTGACCAGCCGCCAATCCTTCAGCAAAATCCCTTTGACGGCCACCGAAACCGGAGCATTTTCGGGGGAGAAGGGCATTTCACCGAGGGGAAACTCCATGAAGGACAGCCCGGCCACATCCTCTTCACTCAGGTCGAGTGCATAATTCCAGGGGCTTGTCGGATAAACCTCCCAATCCCCGTGAGGCAGCTCCCGGTGAGGCTTGTCGGCATTCACCCTCTTCCACTCCTCGCCGATCTTCAGGGCGTAAACCAGAGGTCCCCGCTCGATGGACAGGGCATTATTAAATCGGCGGGAAGCCCGGGGGGTCATGGGCAAAAGCAGCGTCAGCGTCTCCTGTCCATTCCACTCCCTCTCGATTCGGGAGTAGGTTCCTGTTTGAGCGCTGATTTCCTTCTCGCCTTCCATGCGGATGACCGATCCATCCGCCCAGCCGGGAATGCGAAGGTGGATGGGAAAACGGACGGCCCGGTCCGCACGGACGTGTATTTTCACCGTCTCCCGGAAAGGATAGTCCGTCTCCACATCGATCTCGACGGGAATGCCGTCTATCTCCGTCCGAACGGTGCAGGGCGCGTACACCACGGCGGCCAGGCCGCCATCGGCCGTTTTCATCCAGAGGTTCGCGGCCAGTTTGGGCCAACCCTGACTGAAATTAGCCGTGCAGCAGCCGTAATTCGGTTCGAGACCGTAGAGATTGGACTCCGGCCCGTTGGTCGTCCAGTTCCTGTCCGGATCGATGCTGCACAGGACCTGATTGACCTGCTGGTCGTACTGATGGGCCCACATGTCCGGCGAAAACGTGGCGGGAAGCGCATTAAAAGCCACCTTTTCAAGCCTGTCGGCGAAGGCGGGATCCCCCAGCACGGACACAAGAACCTCCAGCGAATACATATATTCAACCACCGCGCACAGTTCGGTTCCCTGCGAGGGATTTTTTCCGGCAAAACATTCGTCTCCGGTGAACATGCCGGTCACCTGTCCGTGATAGCGGTCCAGAGTCCTGATCATCTCCGAAGCCATCGTCCTGTCCCGTTCCTCCCCCGACAGGCGCCACCACAAAGCCGGAGCCTTGACGGCCATGGCGTTGTTGACGACATGGCCCATATAGGTCCATTTTCCTTTGGAGGTGGGATCGGTCAGAGGAAAGCGGGTGTAAAAATCCTGCCAGTCAAATCCCTGCGCCTGCAGCTTGACGGCCAGATCCAGAAGCCACCGGTCCGGACTTCTCTCGTACAGCCAGTAGATGGCCGGAAGGGACTCAAACCAGCGGAACTGTCCCCAGTTGAAAAGCGGGTACCTGTCTATGCGGTCGTCCACCCAGCGAAGCGCTTTCTCCACGGAGGCCGGAATGCGCGGATCACCGGTGGCGTCGTGGTACTGGATGAGCGGTTTCAGGACCAGGAAAACGGCCCAGAGATCATAGCGGGCATCCACACCAACGGGAGCGAACCGGCCGTTTTCATCCTGTTCCGTCAGGATGGTGTCCACATAGCTTCGAATTCGGGACAACAGGGGCTCGTCGTCCAAAAGAAAAGCCAGGGGCACAACGCCGTCGAGCCAGTAAGGCCCCCTTTCCCAACCATCCCCCTCGCCGCCGAACCAGGCGCTGTTCATAATGTCGGGCCAGAATCGGTCCAGGCTTCCGCTGAGCGAATCCAATTGAAGGCGCAGTTGATTCCGCAGCCACCCTCCGGGACGGATTTCTCCAAGCGAAAGGGGAGTCAGGGCCAGGGGCCGCAGCCCCGTCCGGTCCTGTTCTCCTTCATTCTGTTCTCCCATGAGGCGTCCTCCTTTATTGTCGGATCCTGAACCACAGGCCGTCAGCCCGATCATCAGACAGCACAACACCGTCGGTAGATGGATTCGTTTCATTGTTTACTCCTTCACTCGTCTCTTTCCGGGATTCAGTCCTGAATATTGAATTTTTCAGGGCTATTTATATGTGATCAGCCCCGCCGCTTTAAGAAGCTCCAGATAGTGAAGAATATCCTTGAGGACAGATTCTTTCTCGAACTGGGAATCCAGCAGCAGTTTGATGTCCAGGATGCTGTTTTTCCCATTGATGAGGCACTGCAGTTCACTGGTGCCGGCGATATTTCCCCGGCGGTAGTCGTATTTTTTCTGCACGTCCTCGGGGACCGCATCCAGATATTCACGGTAGCCCCTGTACCCTTTTTCACGGACTTGGGACGTCGGCACGGGAATGATTTTCTGGGCGTCCAGTTCCTCTTCGCTCCAAACGATCTCGACGGGCTCGACACCCAGACCGGCCGCCGCACCGATGACCGCCGCTCTTTTCAGCTGGGTCGGATCGGCCTTGTTCACCCGATCGCCAGACGTGTGGTACCACTGGTCGGGCCAGGCGATCATCATCACCCCGGGAACCTGAACCCCCCAGTCATTGAACACCTCATGATCCGACGCTCCGTAATGGGTTTCAATGCTGTAGATGAAGGGTTCGTCCGCACCGAAGGGAGCGACGATTCTCCGGGGATAGCTGTAAGGGAAACGGGTCCCCGAACGATGGATCCGTTCCCTGTTGTCCTCATCAGACAGAAATGAGCCTGATTGAGACTCAGCCACTCTCCGACCATGTCCAGGTTGATGTTGCAGAGGGTTTTATCCATCAGATCCCGGTTGGCCTTGACCCAGGGTCCCGTTCCGGAAAACTCGGGGCCCCAGAGAAAACGGATGGTTCGCCTGGGCCGGGGGATTCTTCCCGATTCAATCAACCGGTGAAGGGTCCGTGCGATTTCCAGAATGGCGGCGCTGCCCGACTTGTTGTCATTGGCGCCCTGCTTGACATAGCCTTCGAACAGATGAGCTGAAAAGATGTTTTCCTCCGCCTCAGGATCGGTCCCGGGGATAAAGCACTCAGGGCACTGAAGGGTGTAGGGACGTTCCTCGGCTCGGACCCGGGCCTCGACCGTGATTTTTTCTCCGCGCAGAAGCCGCTGTTTGAGGAACAATCCCTCACGGAAAGGAAGATAAAAAGCGAATCCTGAAACAGTCTCATCGTTTCCTCGGTTTCGAATGCCGCTCCATGGGATCTGAAGCGGATCGAAGGCGGGGCGGGACTGGCTGACTCCGCCTTCGGTCACAACAATTTTTCCTTTGACATCAAGGCCGTCCAGATCTTTTTTTTGTCCCTGGCCCACCCAGATAAGTTCTGTTTTTACATCAGCGTTTCGGCTCCCGCGCACCAGCATGGCCGTGTTGTCTAGATAGGACGCCATTTTCTGTCGAGAGGGATTGACCTCCCACAGTTCGCCCTCGATTCCGTCCCACACCGTTCCGCCGGGAAACCGGGTGATGTTCGCACCGGGCAATCCGTATTTTTTCAGCTGTTCATAAATGTATTGGGATTCATAAAAGGTGGATTCGTACTCATCCTCCAACCGGTCCTTGTTGTAGCCTCCCGTTTCCATGATGGTTTTCCAGGCCGTTTCTCCGGATGTCTCACCGATGATCTCGGCCATTATTTCTTCCGGAAGCAGGGTCCAGTACATCCAGGGAGTGTACTGCCCGATCATTCCGGTTGAAACGACCAGAAGAACGAGGGAGGTCAGAAAAAGATGCCTTGTTCGCATGGGCTGCTCCTTTCTTTTTTCAACGCCGGTACAGAAAGATGGTGTGATGGGAGCCGGTGATATCCTCCATTTCCACCGACTCGATTTCCTTGTCTTCCCAGCCCGGAATGGTGTAGTTGTGGGAAACCACAACGGAGCCCGGTTTCAACTCTTCAAGCTGAGGGACCAGCAGGGCATTGGATTCGGGAAGGAGGTAGATGGTGACGACCGTGGCCGTGCTCAAATCTATCTTTGTCGCATCATCCATCCGAAAGGAAACCAGATCCTCCACGTCGGCCTCCTTCGCGCTCTCTTTTGACTCACGGATTCTCTGCGGATCGATATCGATGCCGATCCCTCTGGCCCCGTACTTTTTGGCGGCCGTGATCACGATGCGGCCGTCCCCGCACCCGATATCGAAGATGAGATCGTCCGCATCCACCTCGGCCAACTCCAGCATCTTTTCAACCACACTCATAGGAGTCGGGACATAGGGGGCAAGGTCGACAGCGTCCTCACGCCCATGCGATCCATCATAAATCTGCAAAAGATCGTCTTCATCATAACGAAAGGAATACGGTTTCCCCGCATCCAGCTCATAGGAGTCGGTCCGCCCCGCCCGTTCAAAGGTGATAAAAAGCGGTTTGGCGGTCTTGAAGTGGCTGATTTTCCCGATTTCAAGACTGACCTCCTGAGAAGAGACGGATGCATCCGCCGACTTGATGGAAAAATGGACGATTTCATCGGTCACATTGCGGATGGTGATTTCTTTTTTCAGTTCGGAGGAAGAAATGGCTGCCTCTACGGAATCTATTCCGTTCCGGCCGTTCCCGCCGGAGGTCAACACGACAACAATCACCGCCGCGACGACAACAACACCCAGCATAAGCAGTTCAATCTTTTTTTTCATGCCATTCTCCATCAAAAGGGATCCACCAATGTATTATAATATACGACAGGAAGAAAAAAAAAGCCTGAACCGCTTTTCACATTCCTGAATATTCTGGTCTGATGCCGCCGATTATGAGGTTCTGTCCGGCGAGGTTATTTTCTCATCCAGGAAAAGGCCTTGATAATTTCCATGATGTTTTCACTGACATATGTCAATTCCCAGTCCCCCGTGCGCCGGGCACCGGGATAAAAGGAACCGTTGTAAACCTGGGTTTCCGTTTTGAGACGGAGCTTTAAGGTGTAGGGAGGATCCAGTTTAAAAGGCTTGAATTCACCTTTGTTGAGGAGGGCCTTTTTGACCCCTTCACGGATTTTGTCCTGCGCCACCTTGGGATGGAGGCAAACAGCCGCTCCGCCGATGGCGTCTTTGACCGCCACCGTTTCCACCC
>JAHIPL010000216.1 GCA_018894615.1 Acidobacteriota bacterium
GGCAAGGAACGGGGTGTCGCTCCGTCCATCATCATCAATGCCATCAAGGAATCCCTGAAGGTTGCTTCTTCCAAATATTTTTCCCACAATGAGGACATCCATATCGAATTTCAGCCTGAAAAAGGGGAACTTCGTGTTTATGTCATCAAAAAAGTCGTCCAATCGCCGAAAGATCCCGGCAAGGAAATCACCCTAGCGGAAACCAAGCAGATCGATGCCGGCGCCAAAATCGGTGATTCCATCGAAATCGATCTGCCGGCGGACACGCTTGGCCGGATCGCCGCCCAGGCGGCCAAACAGGTCATCTTTCAAAAGGTCAGATACGCCGAACAGGAACAGATCTACAACACCTTCGCTCCCCGGCTGGGAGAGCTTGTAACGGGAGTAATTCAGCGGTTTGAATCCAACAACAACATCATCCTCGAAATCCAGAAAACCGAAGCGCTCCTGCCCCAGCGCGAGCAGCTCCAAAACGACGAATTCATCCGAGGTGACAGGGTTCGAGCCGTTATCTGCCAGGTGACACGGGATGACCGGAACCACCAGGTCATTCTGTCCCGTACGTCTTCCCAATTTCTTAAAAAACTCCTCGAAATGGAAATACCAGAAATCGCCAACGGAAACATCACAATCAAGGATATCATCCGGCAGCCGGGCGAAAGGGCCAAAGTGGCGGTTTCGACAAAAGAGAAGGACATCGATCCCGTCGGTGCCTGCATCGGAGTCAAGGGGAACCGTATTCTCGCCATCAGCCGCGAACTTCAGGGAGAAAAAATCGACGTCATCGTCTATTCCGACAATCCCATCGAATACGCCAAGAACGCCCTCAGCCCCGCCAAGCCGGGAAGAATGGTCATTCTCAGCGAAGAAGAGCGCATCATGGGTGCGGTTGTTTCAAATGAGCAGCTGTCCCTGGCTATCGGCAAAAAAGGAATCAACGTCCGCCTGGCATCGCGTCTCGTCGGATGGAAAATAGATATCAATTCCAGAACATAATCGGACAGATTGGAGCTAGAATCAACCATGACAAAGCCAGCATCTCAAAAGCAAAAGAACAAGGAGGAACCACAGAAAGTTATTCAAATCTCCGAAGGAACCACTCTCAGGAAATTTGCCGAGCAGATTCAGGTTCGAACCAAAGACCTTGTGGAAGTGCTGAACAATAAAGGTTATTCCGTCAGCACAGCGGACGTGATTTCGGAGACTATGCGAAAAACCATCGAAAGCATTTTGGATATCGAAATTCAGGTGCTGACGATCGAAAAACAAATGCAGATGAAGGCCGAAACGCAGAAGGATCAAATCCGGTTTCGCCCCCCCATCGTCACCATCATGGGGCATGTCGATCACGGAAAAACAACCCTTCTCGACGCCATCCGAGATTCCAACATCGTCGCCAAGGAATCGGGGGGCATCACTCAACACATCGGGGCCTACAGGGTTATTCATAACGGCAAACCCATCACCTTCATCGATACTCCCGGTCATGAAGCCTTCACCAAACTCCGTTCCCGCGGCGCCACGCTGACCGACATCGTCATTCTGGTCGTTGCGGCCGACGACGGCGTCATGCCCCAGACCAAAGAAGCCATCGATCACGCCAAAGCGGCGAATGTGCCAATCATTGTCGCCATCAACAAAATTGACAAAGCAGGCGCCGATCCTGAAAAGGTCAAGCAGCAGCTTTCCACGCAGGGACTTCTCGTCGAATCCTGGGGAGGCGATATCGTAAGCATCGACATCTCGGCCAAGGAAAAAACCAATCTCAACGAGATCCTCGAGATGATTCTCCTCGTCGTCGAGATGCAGGAGCTGAAGGCCAATCCTTCCGTACCTGCTCAGGGTGTTATTCTGGAAGCTCACCTCAACGCAAAAAAAGGGCCGGTGGCCACAGTCATCATTCAGCAGGGCACCCTGCACCCGGGCGATGCCTTTATCAGCGGAACCACCTGCGGAAAAGTCAGAGCCCTTTTTGACGAACACGGCAAGCCCCTAAAAGAGGCCGAACCGTCCGTCCCTGTGGAAGTGCTCGGATTCAGCAATGTCCCGTCATCCGGAGATCTCTTTCAGGTCGTCGACGGACTGGACAGCGCCAAACGCATGGTCGATCGCCGTATGGCCAGGACGAAACAAGATGATTCCGCGGGTGAGGAACACCTTACCCTCGACCAGCTCTTTCAGCAATTCGAAAAGGGGGACGTCAAGGAACTGCCCCTTATTATCCGGGCCGACGTTCAGGGTTCGGTGGAGGTTTTAAAGGACACGCTCCCCAACCTCAGTTCCGAAACAATCAAGATCAAGATCATTCACGCGGCAACAGGAAAAGTCAGCGAAAACGACGTCCTGCTGGCCACGGCGGCCAATGCCATCATCATCGGATATAACACCAAGCTTCCCTCAAAAATCATCGCCCTGGCCAAAGAAGAGGGAGTGGAAATCCGCACCTATTCCGTCATCTACCAGCTCATCGATGATATCAAAAACGCCATGGCCGGCATGCTTGAACCGGTGATCAGAGAGGTCTTTCTGGGACGGGCCGAGGTGAGACGCGTCTACAAAATACCCAAGGTGGGAGTGATCGCCGGCAGCTATGTCAAGGAGGGGGTTCTCCGCCGCAATGCCGAGGCACGCATCTTCCGCGGGGACGAAATGATCCAAAAGGACCGTATCGCCTCGCTCAAGCACATCAAGGAAAACGTGACCGAAATCAAGCAGGGGTATGAATGCGGCATCGGCCTCGCCAAGTTCAAGGACATTCAGGAAGGCGATATCATTGAAACCTTTCAGATTGAAAAATCATAAATTCCACACAAAACCGAACAAATGATTATCGGCTGTCTCGTCTTGGATATCCATTTTCCCTTCTCGCACTCCCTGAAGGAAAAGCGGAGGGAGCTCAACAGCATCCGGGACCGCATGAAACGGTACAACGCCGCCTGCTCCGAACTGGATTTCCAGGAGAAGTGGCAGCTGGCCCGGATCGGAATCGTCACCATCAGCGGAAATCAAAAAATCGTCGAGAGCCATCTTCAAAAGATTCTGCGGGATATCGAGGAAAACAGTGAAGGCCAGATCACCCAATCCCGTCTCGAATTTTTCTGATACATGATTTCGTCCGATTTCGTTCGATGCTTTACACATCCCGCCGTTTCTGGTAATGTACGCCCTCTTAGACCACGGATTCATCCCGCTTGAGCTTTCCGCGATGACGATTCCGCACGGAACGGACAGGATGAAATAAAATGAATGAAAGCCTTCGACAGAAAAAGGTCGCCAGCCTGGTCCAGGAGACGCTCAGCCGCCTTATCCTTGAGGAGTTTCCGGCCGATGAGAACGGATTGATTTCCATCACCCGCATCGATCTGGGGAAGGATCTCAAAACAGCCCGGGTCTTTTTGAGTTTTTACGGAGGGCCTCCTTCGGACGACATCGTTCATCGTCTCAACAAGCGCAGCGGGTTCTTGAGGAAAGCGAATGCCTCTCGAATTAAATTGAAGTATAATCCACAGCTCATTTTTTCAGAGGATCCTCTCGCCCACCAAGAGGAGAAACTGGACATCATCCTGAGTAAGATTCAAAAAAATGAATAGCGCTATCATTCAGGCCGTTGTTGACAAAATCAAGTCAAGTGACAGAATTGTCCTCGCCTCCCACCTGCGTCCCGACGGCGACTCCCTCTGCACCAGTATCGCCCTGTCCATGATGCTTCGGAGTATGGGAAAAGAGGCGGATATCATCAACTTCGACAACACACCGTTTCCGTTCATCCATTTTGAGGACATCGGCATGGTTCAAATCGGAACCATTCCTCAAAACTTTTATGACCTTGCCATTCTCCTCGAGTGCGCCAATGTGTCCCGCTCCGGACACGACACCCTTCAAAACACCCCGATCATCAATATCGACCACCACCACTCCAACGATTATTACGCCGACATCAACTGGGTGGAACCCGAGGCCCCTGCGGTTGCCTGTCTGGCTTACAAGCTGGTAATAGCCCTGGGTGTCACGCTGACTTCTGAAATGGCCAACCATCTGTACTGCGGCATCGTTTCCGACACGGGATCATTTCAATTCTCCAACACCAACGCCCAGGCGTTCGAGGTCTGCCATCACCTGGTCAAAAAGGGAGCTGACCCGGTCAAGGTGTCCGCGCAGCTGTTCCGCAACAATCCCCCTGAAAAGATCATCCTGCTCGGACGCGTTCTCTCCTCTCTGCGCTTGAATGATGAGGGAAACATCGCCGTTATTTCCATGTTCAAGAAGGATCTTGAATCACTGAATCTTCAGAAGGAAATCGATACCGAAGACATCATGACACTGGTTCGATCCATTAAAAATGTGGATATGGTCCTCTTTTTCAAAGAGATGAAACCGGACACCTACAGAGTCAGCCTGCGGTCGAGAGGAGAGGCCAACTCCGCCAGGGTTGCCGAGTATTTTGAAGGCGGAGGTCATCTGCACGCCGCCGGATTCACGGTGATTGGCCCGTTCGATCAGTTGATGCGGGACGTCCCCCGGACTGTCTCCGAACTCATCCGAAAAAAACCGGCTTGTGGAAATGCGGAATAGTCGTCCGTCAGGCTAATGGCACACAATTCATGAATGGTTTAATCCTGATCGATAAGGATGAAGAATGCACATCACATGATGTGGTCCTCTCCGTTCGAAAGCTCACAGGCCAGAAAAAAGCGGGGCATTTCGGAACACTGGATCCCCAGGCCACAGGGCTGCTTATCATCGCTCTCGGTAAAGCCACTCGATTTTTTCCTTATTATCTCAAATCGGACAAGCATTATACAGGAACCATGCGTCTTGGTTTCTCTACCGATTCCTATGATGCGGACGGATCGCCGACATCTGAGATATCAGAGAATTTCCCGACCGAATCGGCCCTCACGGACGCGATCCGTCATTTCACGGGCACGATTCTTCAGGTCCCTCCCCCCTATTCCGCTAAAAAATACAAGGGAAAACCCCTTTACACATTCGCCCGCAGGAACAAACCCGTCCCTCTGATCCCTGCAGAAGTGATCGTCCATTTCTGGAAAATCTGCGACTATGAACCCCCTCTTTTCCGGTTCGACATCCGATGCGCGTCCGGGACCTACATCCGAAGCCTGGCCCACGATCTCGGCCTTGTTCTCGGCTGCGGCGGGCATTTGTCCTCTCTTCGGCGTCTTCGGATCGGGACATACAACGCAGAGGACGCCCTGAGCCTCGAAAAACTCAAAGCCCTGCTGGATGCCGGAGACAGAACCTCCTTTCTCCACCCCATGGAAACGCTGCTCGCCGAGCTGCCGACCGTGGTCCTCAAACCGCCAGGCATTCTCCTGACCTGCAACGGCAGCCCCGTTTCTTTTGATCATACTCTGTGCATACGTCCCGGTTTCGCGGAGGACGCCGGAACCGACGACACTGCGACCTACAGGCTTTTCTCAGAAGACAATCGGTTTCTTGCCCTCTCGAGACGGGATGATAAAAATGATTGCTTTCAGCCCTTCCTCGTGATAGAAAAGGAGTGAACCTGATTCACTTCGAATCGGATTCCATGTGACTATAAAAGACAATGAAAACTGAATCTCTGATCAGCATGATCCTCATTTTCGGCATTTGCCTGGGTGGATTCATCTTCACTCTTATCCTTCAGTCAAAAAAGAAATAATCCCTTCAGTCTATTCTTGAATTTTGAAGCGTAGTAGTGTATTTTATTTAGGATATGCGACTAAACAAGGTACAAATTGAGCACATGGCTATTGCGATCGTCAGGAATCTGCTCAAAGAAGAAAAAATCCTGAGTGAAGATAAACGAAAACTGATTGATGAGGTCAACGAGATCATTCTGCATGAATTCAGCCGTGAAGACCAGCTTGACATCGAGGTCAGGGAAATTCTCAGCAATCACATGGAAAAGATCCGCAGGGAAAACATCGAATACCAGACCATGTTCAAGATGATTAAAACCAAACTCGCTAAGGAAAAGGATATTGTTCTGTGAGCATTCGCCTCTCCCGTGAAAAAATCAACTTTCTGGCCCGTCAAATTCTGGATTCCATGTTTGAAAACGACCAGGTGGAGTTCATGGACGAGCCCAACGAAATCCGTTTGGTCATCGTCCGCAGCATCGAAGATGAATTGAATCTCTATGAAAAAATCGATCTTAAAGCCATCGCCAAAATCGAGTCACAAAAAAAGGCGATTAAAGAAGGCAGCCGGGAGTGGGAGATTCTGTACCGAAAATATTATAATGAAGAAATCGCCAAACTCGGAAAAATTATAGGTTGACCCTTCCCGCTCAACCGATATATCCTTTTTTCCGCATGAAGTTCTCAAGCGCCTCCGTCCAGTGTGAAAATTCAGGTACACCGGTCCTTGCGGCCTTTCCATTGTCGAGGACGGAATAGGCTGGTCTTCTGGCGCGGGCCAAATAATCCCCGCTGTTGATGGGTGAGAGATCCGGAGCGATCCCGAGCAGATGGAAAACCTCTCCGGCGTATTCATACCAGGTGCAGTCTCCTCTGGAACTCAGGTGATAAAGACCGTAGGCATTCGTTTCTATCAGAGCCCGGATGCGTTCCGCCAGCTCGAAAGTGGATGTCGGTGTCATTCGCTGATCATCCACAATCCGAAGCGGATGCCCTTCCTCCTGCCTTTTGATGATCAGATCGACGAAATTGTGTCCTTTCCCCATGCATCCGGCCAGACCGAAAAGACTGCTGGTGCGAACGATATAATAGCGTCGGCAGAGATTGCGAACGAATAATTCCCCGGCAAGTTTCGTAAGACCGTAGACATTGAGAGGTGAGGGGGAATCCTCCTCCGTGTAGGGGCTCCTCTTTCTCCCGTCAAAGACATAATCCGAGCTGAAATGAACAAGCTCCGTGTCCCGGTCCGAACACATCCGGGCCAAATCACGGACAGCCAGGGCATTGAGACGAAAGGCGTCCAGAGGAAACTCCTCCCCATCGTCCACTCTGTTATAAGCAGCCGTATTGATGACGATATCGGGATTCAGGGCATTGAGGGTCTCCTCAACCTGGTCTGTCCTCAGAATATCGAATTCGGGATAGGTCAGACAAAAAAGATTATGATTCTTTAATGCAGGAACGAGGTCGGAACCCAATTGGCCGTCGGCTCCGATGATCATCACTTTCAATGGATATCCTTATTTTTGGAAGAAAACATCTCATTTTATCTTAATGCCGCTCAAAAAAAAAAGGCCGGAGAGAAATAATCTCTCCGGCCTCGCGTAAATGACGGTGATCAGAAAATGTACCGGAAACCCATAATATATTTGTGATGCTTGGAGAAGGTGCGTCCTTCGCCGACCGGTCCGTGTCCTTCAAAGAAGATGGAGCCGACCGATTTGTAGTTCTTGAAGACGTTGACGCCGACATTGGCGATGAGCACCAGGTCGCCTTCCCTTCCCTCTTTTACCTTGGTCGCATATCCGGCGCCGCCGCCGAAATAAACGGAACCCGCGTGGAAATTGAGGAGGACGTTGCCCATGAAGAAGGTTTTCCAGGGTTCACCCTGCAGCGCGATGGCGGGACCGGCTTCGGCGATGATGCTTAATGTGTCGGGAATGAGAAAACACATAACTCCCGCTCTTCCGATAAAGAAAATGCCGTGACTTCCTCTGGCGAACAAGGGGCCTGCGTCGACCAGGATGAAGCATTTTTTCTGAGTGACTTCAATTTCAAGAGGAGGGCAGGGTTCGGACATGGCGCCGAAATCATCCGTCACCACAGCCGTCACGTTGTAAAAACCGGGCTTTTCGAACACTTTTTCCCATGTGAAGGGTTTTTCCGCATCGGTGTAGGTGTCGATGACATTTCCTGTCTTGTCGGTGATTTCAAAATCCACTCGAGCGACTTCTCCATCGGGATCGCTGGAACTGTTGGCATCGATGGTGATGGGCCTCCCGACATAATCCTTACAGGGAAGACAAGATGTCCAAATTTTACAGAGCGGAGGGAAATTGATGTAGGCTTTGGTCTCGCAGGCATTGACGGAGGGTTTCCCTTCCATGTTGAATGCCTTGGCCTTGAAGGTGTATTCCCCCGGCATGTCGAACGAGGTCTGCCAGCGGGGCGAATCAGGTGTCAGGGACTTGGAAGCGACCTTCGCTCCATCCGCGTTTAGAACTTCGATCTCCATGGATTTGGCGTTGGCCGACCGGCTTATATCCACTGTGATGGGATCACCGATATTGGCTTTGGCCGGTGCTACCTGAATATCACACGTGGCTTCTGGAATAACCTCTTCTATCCGTGTCAGGGCGATGTTTCCGCAGGGTTTCGGCATGATTATTTCATAATTTTTGTAGTCCTTGTTTACCATGAAGGCGAAAACGGGAAGGGGCCCGTCTCCGGCCCATTCCAAATCCTCGACAACCTTTACCTGACCGTTAGTCGAACGGAAGAGCATCCATTTGAAATGCGTCCCCAAAGGAAGGGTTTTTTCGGCAAAATTGGCGTTCCGGATCTGTTCCATAAAGGGCATGAAGAGATCGCCGTATCCCGATTTATCAAAACCGTACTTGATATCACCGGCATATTTGTCGACCAGAATTTTCATCACTTCCGAGGTCGGGACCTCGCCCTTGATCCGAACCAGCGTATAACGTCCGATTTCCTTCAGTTTTTTTGTCTCTGCAAACGAGGTTGCACAGAGAACGATCATAAGACCGATTAATAAAACAACTGCTTTTTTAGATTTCATTGTTCCTCTCCTTTAAGCGGTCATATACAATGACTTATTCCTTATGTGTATTTAACAACCAATCCAGGGGCTTTGTCAAGAGAATTTGCCTAGTAAATGCAGATTTTAGGTCAGGAGACATCAGGATAAAAAATTGATGAGGATGGGATAGATCAGCCCCGAATCCTGTGGACGGGACCACAAAGCCTGTTCCATTCCTTCCCTGCCTTTAGCTCCGGCCTCTATCAGATCCCTCAGCAGCTTCAGTCCTTGATCGATCGTGATTTCGGGATGAGGCTGAAGCCCCCAGACCGCCCGGCCCTTTAGTTGAAAGGCCTGAACCGGACAAATTTTTGTGGAAGCGAACACATCAAAACGTTCGTCCAGATTGTGGACTTCATCGAAATGAAGCGTGAAGGTGAAGGCGCTTTTTGCCTGACCGAGAAAGGAATTCCGGCCCTCCATGTGAAGAGGAATCCAGCCGATTTCCGGAACAGCCGTGCGCCTGATTGATTCCGGTCCCGCAAGGGACAGGGCCAGAAGCTGGTGCCCGTAGCAGCTCCCAAGAACGGACAAGCCGTTTTCCACCGCACGCCGGACCAGAACGACTTCCTCTTCAATCCAATCCTTCCGCTCAAGAATGGAGGCCTCCGATCCCGTGATGATGAGATGGGAAAACCGGCTGATATCCGGCAGGCTGTTGTCCTTTGCCCTGTAGGCCTCCCAGGGATTGGAAAGGAAGGCGCTCCAGTGGGTGACGGGATCATAGATATCAGGATGAATGGAATTATCGATGATGGCGACCCGCTTTTGGATGGACATGGTGTTGTTCCTCTGAAACCTGTATTAATGATTCATTATAGGGATTCTCTTTCGGATGTCCAATATTTTTTGGTTAAATGAAAATACCTTTTGGTTCAAGGCATCGATTTTGGTATAATCAATTTTAGTTTTAAAACTCAGCCTGAATCATTCGAGGCCGCAACCTCGCGTTTATCGGATAAACCGCCGGTACAAATAATCTGCGCCCATCGGTTGCAAACAATTCAGGCAAGAGGAGTACAGTGCCGAACGTAAAACTGGATACGGAACTCTATGTCACGACACCGAATGAACCCGGGATTCTGGGACGCGTTCTGGGAACCCTCGCCAACGCCGGCGTCAACCTCCGGGCTATTCGCGCCTACTCAGAGAGGAACCACGGTGTTTTTATGCTGCTGACCTCGGACAATGACAAAGCCGGCAAAGCCCTGGCGGCGCTCGGCTTCAAGATTAAGACGGAAGAAGTCCTTGTCGTTCAGAT
Source organism: Acidobacteriota bacterium (assembly GCA_018894615.1). Taxonomy (GTDB): domain Bacteria; phylum Acidobacteriota; class Aminicenantia; order Aminicenantales; family Aminicenantaceae; genus JAHIPL01. The sequence goes on from JAHIPL010000216.1 coordinate 10,007, forward strand.
CGATGACCGGATCGGAGCCGGGGCTGAGATCGGCGCCCTTCTAGGCACGGCTGTGGTTGATGTCGATTACTGCTACGGATCATCGGCCGGTACGGGAAAAGCGATCCTCGTCATCAAAACCAACGACAATCAGAAGGCGTTGGATACTCTCCGTTAAAACGCCCCCAATATTTTCTATTGATTATTTGAGGTGAGAACATACAATAGAAATCAACAACCATGAGAGTCTGCGTCGTCACCTCCGATGTTCCCTTTGTGGAAGGCGGCCATCTGACCATCGCCCGCTCCCTGATCAGGGCTCTTCATGAATCCGGCCACGAGGCGGATCTCGTCACGACTCCTCAAAACCGCTTCGGCCGTCAATTCCGGGCCTACCTGGCCACCGCCTTGACGGATGTGGGAATGGACGGACTGGGTCGTCCCGTCGACCACGTCGTTTCCCTCCGGTTTCCCAGCTATGCCGTCCGCCATCGTTCCCATGTCTGCTGGCTCAATCACCGCATGAGGGAATACTATGATCTCTGGCCCGTTCTGCTTGACCAGCTCAAATGGAAAGGGCGGATAAAGGAGGGCATGCGCCGGGCCATCATTCGCGGAATGGATACGCACCTCCTCAAACACAATGTCGGGCAGGTGTTCGCCCAATCACGTACCATTCAGAACCGGCTTCAGACGTGGGGCCGGATTCCCTCCGAAGTGCTCTATCCCCCTCCCCCCTTCAGAAAGTATTTTACCCAGGGTTATGACAATTTTATATTTGCCGTTTCCCGCCTGCATCCTCTCAAGCGGATGGACCTCCTCGTCGAAGCCTTCACCCATGTCCGGGATAAAAATATCCGCGCCGTCATCATCGGCGACGGCCCCGAGCGGGACCGCTTGACGCGACTCGTCCGGGAAAGGGGTCTCGATCACCGCATTTCCCTGCCCGGCCCCTGTGATGAAACCGTGGTTCTGGACCATTTCGCCCGCTGCCGGGCCGTTTTCTTCGCTCCTCTGCGGGAAGACTACGGATTTGTGACGGGAGAGGCCTTTTCCAGCCGAAAGGCCGTGATCACAACCCAGGACAGCGGAGGCCCGGCCGAGCTTGTGTCCAACGGCAAAACGGGATACGTTGTTCCGCCTGATCCAAAAAATATTGCTGCCGCCGTCGATGAACTGGCCGATGATCCGCAGAAGGCCGAACGGATGGGAAACGAAGCCCTTCTCTTCATCACCAGCCTGACGTGGGAAAAAACAGTGCGGCGCCTTCTTTTACTGGAATAATTCAGGCAAGGTTTTCGTTGAAAAACAAATTTTTTCTGTGATAGACTTGGAGTCATTCTGATCGAAAAGAGGATAATCATGGAAGAATTCCGCCCTCACATTCCGGACGACACCGATTATAAGGACTTCAGCATCCGGGCCCTCATTATCGGCGCCCTTTTCGGCATCATTTTCGGCTCGGCCAATGCCTATATCGGCCTGAGAGTCGGATTGACCATCTCCACCGCCATTCCTCTGGCCGTCATTTCGGTGGCCGTCTTCAAGGCCCTCTCCCCCATTATCGGCCGCAAGACCATTCTTGAGGCCAACATCGCCCAGACGACCGGTTCGGCCAGTTCGTCCTTAGCTTCGGGAATCATTTTCACCATCCCGGCTCTGTTCATGTGGGGATTTAATCCGGGTGTCATCAAAATCGGAACTCTGGCTCTGCTGGGCGGTATCCTCGGTGTTGTGTTCATGATTCCTCTTCGACGGGCGCTTATCGTCCAGGAACACGGTGTTCTCCCCTATCCGGAAGGAACAGCCGCCGCATCCGTCCTCATCGCCGCCGATACGGGAAAAGGCAGCGCGGCCAATGTCTTTCTTGGCCTGGTGGTCGGACTCTTCTATAAGATTTGCCTCGTTTTTCTTCGCCTTTTCCCTGAAAGAATCTCCCTGAATATTCCCGTTCTCAAGAAGGCGCAGTTGGGAATGGAACCCACACCCGCCCTTCTGGGTGTCGGATTTATCCTCGGTCCCCGGATCGCCGCCATCATGGTGGCCGGAGGGCTTCTCTCCTGGCTGGGCATCATTCCCCTCATCGCCCTGATCGGAGGCGGAGATCCCGTTATTGCCGCCATGACTCCCCAGGAGATCTGGAACAATTACATCCGCATCATCGGCGCCGGAGCCGTGGCCATGGCCGGGATCATCACGGTCGCCAAATCCATTCCCACCATGTATCATGCGCTCAAATCCAATTTCCAGCAATTGAAGCGTAGAGCGACCGGAGGCGAAAACGGCATCAGCCGCACCCAGTCCGACCTTCCCATCACCGTACTCGGCATCGGTATTCTGGTCGTGGGCTTCACCATCATCCTGGCCCCGAAGCTGATCGGTTTCAACACCACTCTGGGTGTCCGCGTTCTGGCCGCCGCGTGTGTGATTGTTTTCGCCTACCTGTTCGCCACGGTTTCGTCACGGATTGTGGGATTGGTGGGCGTCTCTTCCAACCCTACCTCAGGAATGACGCTGGTGACTTTGATGGGAACAAGCCTGCTCTTTCTGGCCTTCGGATGGACCAACACGCTGGGAATGGCCGCCGCCCTCACTATCGGAACCATCGTCTGTGTCGGGGCTTCCATCGCGGGAGACATCTCGCAGGATCTCAAAGCCGGCTACATCCTGGGAGCTACGCCGCGAAGACAGCAGATAAGCGAACTGGTCGGAGTCGTCACGGCCGCTTTCGCAGTTGCCGGGTCCGTCTGGCTGCTGGCCAAGGCCTTCGGATTTGAGTCGGGCGACCTGACGGCTCCGCAGGCCATGCTGATGAAAACGGTGGTCGAGGGTATCATGGGCGGCAATCTGGCCTGGGATCTGGTTCTGACAGGCGCCGCCTTCGCCATCGTCGCCGAACTGCTGCGCATCCCCTCCCTGCCTTTTGCTGTCGGCATGTATCTTCCTCTTTCAACCATGACCCCCATCTACGTCGGTGGATTCATCCGAAGCCTAATCGACAAAAGCGCCAAAGGGGACGAAAAACTGAAAAAAGCCAGAAGCGAAAGAGGGCTTTTGCTGGGGTCAGGCTTCATCGCCGGCGAAGGAATCGGCGGTGTCCTTCTGGCCGCCTATGCCTTTCTTCTCACAAAAAAGCCCGGTGGCATCGGTCTGGAATGGCCGGGCGATCTCGGCAGTTTCATCTCTCTCGGCGCCTTTACGGTGCTGGTCGGATTTTTGTATTGGAGATCCCGCAGGTCCGGGAAAGCGTAAGGGCTTCACATGAGCGTTCTTGTCATTGCGGCCGTCCTCATTGCCTGGCTCTTTGCCGGTTACGCCATTTACGGCCGCTTCATTGAAAAAAAAATCATGGGGGTGGATAACAGCCGTCCGACCCCCGCGCAGACTCTGAAAGATGACATCGATTATACTCCGGCCAAAAAACCGCTGCTGTTCGGACATCATTTTTCCTCCATCGCCGGTGCCGGGCCCATTCTGGGGCCTCTTTTGGGTGTGCTCTATTTCGGATGGCTGGGTGCACTGCTCTGGGTGGCATTAGGAAGCGTGTTTCTGGGCGCCGTTCACGATTTTACGTCTCTCATGACTTCCGTTCGAAATGAAGGGCGCTCTCTGGCCGATATTTCCGAAAAAACACTGGGGAAACGCACCAAAGTCATCTTCAGCCTGTTTTTGTGGTTCACACTGGCTCTGGTGATCGCCGTTTTTGCCGTAGTCGCCTCCAAAACCCTTGTCTCACGCCCCCAGATCGTCCTGCCCACATTCGGCCTTATCTTTGTCGCGATGCTCTTCGGCTGGCTTGTCTACCGCAAAGGTCTCAATGTGATGGCTGGAACGGCGGCCGCCCTCATCGTGCTTGTCGCTCTCATTTACCTCGGAACTCTGTTCCCTGTCGAATTTTCGGGATCTGTTCTCGGGATGACGCCGCAGACCTTCTGGTTTTTTATCCTCCTCATCTACAGCCTCTTCGCTTCCGCTCTCCCTGTCTGGTTTCTTCTTCAGCCGAGGGATTACATCAGCACCTGGATTTTATTTGTCGGCCTGGGACTCGGATACCTCGGGCTGGCGGTCTCGTCTCCCGTCATTCGGGCGCCGGCCTTTGTCGCCTTCAACAGCAAGGGAGGCCCGATGTGGCCGATGCTGTTTGTCATCATCGCCTGCGGCGCCATCTCCGGTTTTCATTCCATCGTAGCCGGAGGGACCACCGCCAAACAGCTGCCAAACGAGGGAAGCGGCCGGTTGATCGGTTATGGGGCCATGGTCACGGAAGCCGCGCTGGCGGGGCTTGTCATTTTTATCGCGGCCGGAGTTCTTGTCTGGGATCCGTCGGGAGTGGAAAATCCGATAGGATTTCAGTACCTGATGACATCCACAGGCGACCCCATCAACGCTTTTGCCACCGGATACGGAAAAATTCTCTCCGTTCTTCCGGGGATCTCGCTGGTTCTCGGCGCGTTTTTTGGTATGGTCATGCTGAACGCTTTTGTTCTGACGACCCTGGATACCGGCACCCGGCTGGGCCGCTTGATCTTTTCCGAGCTTCTGGGGAAAAAAATCCCACTCTTCAAGGATCGCTGGGCCGCCTCCGCCGTGATCATTATTCTGGCCGCACTTCTCGGGGCCACGGAGGGGTACAAGGCCATCTGGCCCTTATTCGGAGCCTCCAACCAGCTCGTGGCGGCTCTGGCTCTCATCGTCGTCTCCTCCTATCTCGTCGGAATCAAGAAGCCGAAAATCTATACCATCGTTCCCGCCTATTTTATGCTGATCACCACTCTAGCGGCGCTTGTCTACCAGGGAGTGAATTTTTTCAAATCAGGCGCGTATCTCCTCGGAGGAATCTGTATCGTCCTGATCATTCTGGCCCTTTTTATCGTTTACGAAGCCAGAGAAATTCTCTTCAACATCAGAAACAAATCGAAACTCTGATTTTCAGAGTGGGGTGATACGGAACGTCACTCCCCTGGGATCAGGGCAGCACAGATACTTGGTTTCCGCCACCCAGTCGTCATCCGGCAGCTCTTTTTCCCGCTGTTTGGACGTCAGGAACGGAAAAAGGCTGTTAAGCGCATACAGGCAGATCCGTGAATTTCCAGGAATTTCCACCGTGCCCTCACCCCGGACAAAAAAAACATCTCCCGGTTTGTGTTTGGCGCCGCACCGTTCCCTGACCTCATGAACTTCTACTTTTAATTCTTTCATTATCCTTCCTTTAATTCTTTCATTATCTTTCTTCCCTTCTTAAATATAAAAACAGCACGGGAAAAAAGCAACTTTCGTTTGACAACAAACCGGGGTTGACTTAAAATGAAATCTTGATTTTTCCATTATTAAGGAGGACACAATGGCATTGAATGCTGAACCGAATGTTGTTCCGCTTTGTGATATTCTACTCGTTCTGCTGATTATCTTCATGGTCATCACTCCGATGGTGCAGAAAGGGATCGATATCAAGCTTCCGGAAACTCAAGCAGAAGGTGCAGGACAGCCGCAGGGTCTGATTGTTTTAACGGTTAAACTGAACAATGTGATCGAGATCAACCAGAACCCCATTGAGCTTCCCCAGCTGCAATCGGAACTCAACCGGATCTATTCCACCCGTTCCGACAAGACTATCTTTCTCCGTGCCGATGCTAAACTTCCCTACTCCCGTATCATCGAAGTCATCGATATCGCCAAGGGTGCCGGTATCGAGACACTCGGCATCATCCCCGAATATTTCACTGATGTTATTGAATAAAAAACGATTTGATTATTTGATCGGTCCGATCACTTCCCTGGAGATAACCAACCGCTGAATCTGATTGGTTCCTTCATAGATCTGCAGAAGCTTCGCATCCCTCACGAGCTTTTCCACCGGATAGTCCTTCATGTAGCCGTAACCGCCGTGCAGCTGAAGAGCTTCCAGGGAAACCTCCATGGCAGCATCCGATCCATATGTCTTGGCCATCGCCGACTCCTTGCCGCAGGGAAGATCATTATCAAGCAGCCAGGCGGCGTGATAGACCAGATGGCGGGCGGCGTTGACTTTGATGGCCATGTCCGCGATTTCGAAGGATGTATTCTGCATGAGGGCGATGGGCTTGCCGAACTGTCTTCTTGTCTTTGTGTATTCAATGGTGTATTCCATGGCCGCCCGGGCTACACCGACACCGGCCGCACCAACGGAAGCTCGGGTCTGATCCAGCGTTTTCATGGCGATGACAAAACCAAGGCCCTCTTTGGCCAGGAGATTTTCAGCCGGAATGCGAACATCCTCGAAATACACCTCTGTGGTGTTGGAGGCCCGGTGCCCCATTTTGTCTTCTTCCTTTCCGATACTGATTCCGGGAGTATCTCTCGGTACAATAAAGGCGCTCATCCCCCGGGCGCCCTTACTCGGATCTGTCAGAGCGAAAACGACATACAGGCTGGCCACACCGCCGTTGGTGATAAAACACTTTGAACCGTTGATGACATACTCGTCACCTTCCCGGATCGCCTTGGTCTGGAGTCCTCCGGCATCCGAACCGGCTTCCCTTTCGGTCAGGCAAAAGGCTGCAAACGACAGTTTTTCCGTAAAAGGTGTCAAAAACTTTTTCTTCTGTTCATGACTTCCGAAGAGGATGATGGGCGTGAATGCCAGGGAGCTGGCCATGATGGTGGTGAACATCCCTGCGCAGCCCCAGGACAATTCCTCGCTGACGATGGCGGTATCCAGATGGCTGAGTCCGCCGCCGTTGTATTCTTCCGGTATTTCCAAGGTGGTGAAACCTGCGTCAAACGCCTTCTTCATGATCTCCTCGGGCCATTCATCACCTTTATCGTATTTGGCCGCATTGGGTTTCATTTCTTTATTCGCGAATTCCCGCGCCAATGCCTGCAGCGCTTTTTGTTCTTCATTGAGCGTAAAATCTATCACGGTGACCTCCTCTGATGACCGATGTTTGTTGTATGATATTATTCCTGGCGATTTTGGTCAAGTGAAAATTCCTCATCGAGAATTATCCGCTCCCTGGCCATGGCATAGACCGCGTGTCTGATTCCGAGTACGTTTTCCACCATCTCCTGAGGACGGGGAGCGCGGTCTCCCTCACATTGCCAGGAAAACAGCAGGCGTGTTTTTTCGTCCGGTGAGGCTTCGATACGGATCAATCCGGGATAAAGGGGAACAGCCTGCTCAAGTTTCTCAAGAATTTCATTTTTCAGTTTCCCGGCGGAGAGTGAATCGGACGTTTCCGACAGCAGGGTGGGAACAGGAAAACCGGAGAAAAGATCAAGGGAATAGTCGAAGCCCTTCAGCCTGTCCGGAAAAATCTTGTCCTTCAGCGAATAGGGATGAATCCCGATCACCTGAAAACCATTTGGAAGAACGGCATTCAGTCCGTCTCTTATAGAATCCAAATCAAAGAGGTGTTCCGACCTGAATTCGAACAGTTCCCGTTTTCCTTCCATCCCCAGCGGAAGTGCAGGCGGATGGGTCATCAGCATCTTGGGATGAAATCCCTGAGAAAAGGAGGAGGGAATGTCCGCTCTTCGCAGCGCTCGCTGCAGCAGCCTGTTCATGTCCCGGTGACCGAGGAAACGGGCCATGCCGGTTTTGGAATAAACCACCAGATAGCGCACTTCCCCATCCGCCGGTGAGGAATGCCTTTTTTTTGCCTCCGATTCCGGAATGGAGGGTGGCGGATAGGTTTTCCGGTAAATGGAAGAAAAACAGCAGCCTCTGCATGACGCGCACAATGTCTCCAGGCACGAGGGTGTGGTTTCGGCCAGGTAAGCCCTGTCTCTCTCTCTCAACAAATGCCCCCTTGTCATTCCGGTTTCTATAAAATCCCAGGGAAGAGGTCGTCCGGGATCACGCTCATGGAGAAAAATGGAAAAATCGAGGTTCTCTTTCCGGAATGCCTCCTCCCAGATGCCGAAATCAAAAGTCTCATTCCAGCCGTCAAAACGTGCCCCCTTTTTCCAGGCGGACAGCAGAACAGAATTCAAGCGCCTGTCTCCTCTGGAAAACACCCCTTCCAGGATGGAATTTTTTATGTCATGTCTTTTAAACCGGACAAACCGGTACTTGCTCAATCGGTTGAACAAATAACGTCTCTTCTCGCGCAGCACCGCTTCCCCGTCCATCGCTTCCCATTGAAAGGGCGTGTGCGGCTTGGGGATAAAAGAGGAGACACTGAGATTGATCTGAGGCGCCTTTTTGAGCTTATCGTATCCGATGCGGATGATGGATTGGACCAGATCCACGATGCCGTCCAGATCCTCCCGCGTTTCCGAAGGGAGCCCGATCATAAAATACAGCTTGAGCAGCCGCCACCCGTTCGTGAATGCCGTTTCCGCCGCATTGAGGATATTATCCCTATCCATGTCTTTGTTGATGACACGACGCAGGCGGTCCGTTCCCGCTTCAGGGACCAGGGTCAGTCCCGTTTTTCGAACCCGAAGAATTTGTTCCGTCATCTCTGCGGAGAGGTTTTTAGGGCGCAGGGAGGAAAGAGAAAGGGAAATTCTGTCAGCGGCAAAATCATCCATGAGATGAGACATGACATCCTTGAGATGGGGATAATCACCGATGGAGAGAGCGGCCAGGGACGAATCCTCAAATCCCGAATCACGGACCGCCGCCCGCATGGTGTCCACGACGTTTTCCGCATCCCTGATTCGCGGTGGGAAATAGATGTTTGTCGCCTGACAGAAGCGACAGTTCTGAGGGCAGCCCCGTGCCACCTCGATCACGGCTCTGTCAAAAACGATCTCGATGTTGGGAACGATCATTTTATCGTGAAAAGGGACATCGGAGAGAGAAGCGATCACCCGCTTTCGAACCGTAAGGGGTGCCCCGTCCTTTCTTCTGACCGCCAGCGGTTCATTTTCACCGGTCACTTGTGTTTCGGTAAGCGCCGGGACGTAAATCCCTTCCCATCGCGCCAGTTCTTCGAGAATTTTTGACTTCGAAGCCTTCTCTTTTCTCCTTCTGATGAAATGATGAACGAGGTCAGGAAAAACCTCTTCCCCGTCTCCGAGGACAAAACAGTCAAATATACCGGCGACAGGCTCCGGATTGAAAGCGGCGGGTCCGCCGGCGATAACGAAGGGAGTTTCTTCTCCCCTGTCACAGGACAACAAGGGAACACCACCCAGATCCAGGATGGTGAGCACGTTGGTGTAATTGAGCTCGTACAGCAGAGAAAAGCCGATCAGATCAAAACGGGAAAGAGGGATTCGACTCTCCAGAGAAAAAAGCGGGGTTCCGCTCTCACGAAGGCGTTTTTCAAAATCGATCCAGGGGGCGAACACCCTTTCACAGGCGATATCGGGCTGTCCGTTCAGAATGTGATAGAGAATCCGCTGTCCGATATGGGACATGCCCACTTCATAGAGATCGGGAAATGCGAGGGCCACCCGGGCGTCCGCTTTCTCCTTTTTGACCGCGTTCCATTCTCCTCCGATGTAACGACCCGGTTTCTGAATGCCAACCAGGAGTTTTTCCAGAGCGCTGTCGGTCAACCTTTCCATGCGAGGTATTGTAGAGGACTTTGGCGGGAATTGCCAGGAAGTGCCGGGAGTACGTCGAACGTATCCCGACGAAACAGATGA
>JAHIPL010000217.1 GCA_018894615.1 Acidobacteriota bacterium
AAGAATATCTGAACGAGGCCTTATCCTACTTCAACAGGAACCGTCTGGCCGCAAAAACCAATAATAATCCCGACGGGGAAATAGAATCGCTGAATAACACGGGACAGGTTCTGCTATCACTCGGTCTGTATCAAGAAGCAATGGAGAAATATGAACATGCATTAAGACATGTTGAGACGATTAAAGTGGAAGGGCTTCAAGAACACATCTCTGTCAACATCGGACGCGTCCTCACCAGACAAAAAAAATACAATGACGCGATAAAAATGTTTGAACGGGCACTTGATTACGGAAATAAACACGGCGACAGAAGTTTACTACAAAACGCGTCCGAAGGACTCGGCCGGGTTTATGATCTTCAAAAGGACACCCATCAGGCTATAGCGTTCTATGAAATGGCTCTCTCCTTCATTGAAGAAATTCGAAATTCGATTGAATTGGATTTGAACAAAGCCGGATATACAAGCTATTATAATGACGTCTATGAGCGTCTCATCACCCTTTACTATAAGCAGTCTGTTTCAAGCCGGAAGAATGAATATTTGGATAAGCTTTTTCACACCATCGAAAAACGAAAATATGCGGCCTATTTGAAAGACCAATTTATATCAGGTGATCGATCCCAACAGGAACGGGATCCCGACGAAAAAAAACAGCTGCTGGATCTAACGTTCGAAAAGATAAGGTCTCTCAGATCAACTCTCGAAAACGAAAAATTCCTTCCCGAAAAAAAAGAAAACACCATAAAATCCGTGATTCGATATGAACAGGAATACGCCAGGCTTCTCTCGGATGAATATCCCAAAACCAGTGAACTGATCAATTCGAGTCACCTCGACAGACAGCTTATCCAAGATGTTCTTATACCAAACGGATGTGCCCTCATCGAATACTTCCTGGGGGAGGAAACCTCATACCTTGTTCTCCTCACAAAAAAGACCTTTCATCTCTTCGAATTGCCGGAATCGCCGTCCATCAAAAACTCCGTCAAAGTCTATTTAAAAATGCTTTCCGATCCGGCCGTCGAACCGGAATACATCCATCAATTGGGGAAAAAAATCCATTCAAGGCTTTTTAATCCCATCACCCCATATCTCACGGATGAGACAAAACATCTCATCATCGTCCCGGATGGGATCCTCTGTTATCTGCCTTTTGAAACCCTCATCTCACCAAACGGAAATGATTTACCTGAATACCTGGCCTTCAAATATTCCATTTCCTATCTGCCGTCCGCTTCCCATCTCATTCACCTGATCAACAAGCCTCAACCGCATGTATTCACGAAGGATTTTGTCGCTTTTGGTTCACCCGATTATCAAATAGATCCCCATGATGTCGGGGACCTCACACATATCCAGTACCGGCAGTATGTCCGGAGCGGCCATTCATTTTATGATTTGCCTTTTACCGGAAAGGAAATAAAAAAGATTTGCAGGTATTTCCCAAAAGGTCAATATGAATGTTATTTAAACCAGGATGCCAATGAACGGAATGTCAAACAATTGCCCGTGAATTACACAAAAATCATTCATTTTGCCTGTCACAGCATATCAGACAGCACAAATCCTCTCACATCCGCATTGATTCTGTCGCTGAATGGGAACGGCCCGGACGACGGCTTCCTCAAAACCTATGAACTCCATCAACTCGAGCTCAATCCCCTTCTGGTTGTCCTCTCCGCCTGCCAAACCGGCACAGGGGTTTTGGAAAAGGAAGGATTCTTCGGTTTGCCGAGAGCCTTTTTCCTCAACGGGGCAAAATCCGTTCTGGCAAGCCTCTGGCGCGTCAACGATAAAGCCACCTCTGTGTTCATGGATACTTTTTATCGATATTTGTCCGGAGGGGAACAGATCGAAGAGGCACTTCGGTTGACCAAAATAAAAATGATAAAAACGCCGTATAAACACCCCTATTACTGGTCCTCTTTTGTGCTGAACGGCTGCTTCAATTATTCTCTCTCAAATTGAAACGCATCAATTTCGACTCCAGTTTTTTCCCGTCTGAAAAATACGCGTAGACCATCCAGAAATAAGATGATTCACCTTTGAATTTGCTCTTCAATGCTTCATCGGGTTTAAAAGAGGTCGTGCTGATGAAACCGCTGCTCCCCACCATCTCCCCTGTCTCATCAAATATTTCAACAGTATAATAGTCGGCAGAAACATCTTTCCATAAAAACACCAGTTCAGCGAAGCTCAGCGTGGAATGGGACGGGGATATAATCTCCAACCGGGGAGCAGGACTTCTCTGGATTTCAGGCCTCTTGTTCAATAACAGATGGATTGAAAATCCTACGATGAGAATGGATGCCGAAACAGCCACAAAGGACTTCCATTTTCTCAAAAAATAACCGAATCCATCATGAGAAACACCCGGCCGTTTTTTCTCAAAGGCCTTCAGTTCTAAGATCGCCTCATTTTCAGCTCCCAGATAATCATTGATAACTCCATATTCATACAAGCATGCATCGCAGCGCTCGAGGTGAGACAGGATCCGTTTGTGCTCCGTTTCTTCCAGATTCAATCGGGAGAATTCCAACAGGACCTCTTCCGACGGACATTTCGACCTAAAATCATTCATCGTCTTTTTCATCTTTTTTTAGTTCCCTTTTTAAATCCCCCAACCCCCTATAGATCAGGTTTCTCGCCTTTGGTTCCGACCATTTCAAAATTCCGGAGATCTCCTGAATTGTGAGCCCGAGCAGAAAGAACCTTACCGGAGTCCGTCTTTTTTCACCGATTCGATCAAGAGCCGCGTCGATCTCCGCACGCCTGTCTGAATAGTTTTGATCGGCATCCGCTACCCGGTGTTCCCTCTTTTTCTGTTCAATCAACCTCTGGTGTCGTCTTATTTTCCGAATATGGTCGATGATGACGCCGTTTGTCACCCTCGATATATATGTCGCTAGCCGTTCAATTTTTTTCTCATTTTTAAAATAGATCCACAGTTTTCCCACGACTTCCTGGCAGACATCATCAGCACTGAGCCCAAATCTGTCGGGATCGTGTTTTTGGATTATACTCCTGATAAGATATGAATATTTGACAATGATTTTTTCAAATTGATCCCGTCTGTCGGTATCTTTGTCCATGTTCCTTCGGATTATATTCTCAGCCAGGCCTCAAATCAATTTTAAATCCTCGAAATAAAATTGCACCGGCGGTGAGAAAAACTGTATATCTGAAACGACATTTATATGAACCGTTTGCTAGGAGGAAGGCATGTTAAAAAAATGTTTCCTTTTTATGATGATGATCGCATTCCTGATATCGGCGCCTTCGACTTCATCATCCGATTCAAATCCGCCCTATGATGAAGAGAAACTGATTGAAGTCTGCATATACGGGATTGTGCAAGTTCCAAGGGACACCAAATACGTCAAGTGTTATGGAAAGGTTTATAAGGTTGTAAAGATTGTGGAATACACCGGGGAGTCGAAGGCCTCTTGCCGTTGTCCAACCTGCTGCGACGGATTGTGTTATATGATCATCACCTGCCCTGTCTCCCCTAAAAATCAGCAAAACAGCAAAGACGGATGCGGATGCAATCCCGATAAAAAAGCCACATCAAAAGATGGAGTGGCTTTGTGCGAATTATGGCTTGAATGCTGAATCACTCATGCCGCAGGGAGTCGGCCGGATTGGCGCGGGCTGTTGGTTATTAATAACAGGAATATAACAGAAGACTCCCTCAAAAGTCTGTATCTGTCCCGTTCACATTTTAGCAAAAAAAAAGGGCCGGCTCTTTCGAACCGGCCCTTTGGCAGTTCTTACGTTTTTAAGACGTTGTTAAACGGGATGTACTGCAGTCCCTTTGTTGGTCAGTAGCG
>JAHIPL010000218.1 GCA_018894615.1 Acidobacteriota bacterium
CTTCTTAGGTGCTGGGAAACCGACAAAAAGAAAGCGGTCGGTGGGGAGCCCGGATGCGCTGAGAGCGGCTACGGCTGCGCATGGTCCCGGAACGGGAATGACCGTGATTCCCTCCTCGACGGCGCGGTGGATGAGGGGATATCCCGGATCTGAAAGGCCGGGTGTTCCCGCGTCCGAAACGAGCGCCACATCCCCGCCGCTGCGAAGGTGTTGAATAATCTGGGGGATTTTTTGGCTTTCCCTGGGTTGAAAATAACTCATAAGCTGCTTTTTAAGTCCATATTTTTTCAGAAGAAGCCCGGTGCGCCGCGTGTCCTCGCAGGCTATCAGATCTACGGATGCAAGGACATCACGGGCTCTGAAGGTCAGATCATCCAGGTGGCCGATCGGAGTGGCGACGATGAACAATGTGCCGGGTGGTCTATCCATTCCGTCCTCTTCCCCGACGTCATTTTCCCCTGTCGGATGAGTAGAGAAAATCATGCCCGACGGTGCGGTTCGATATCTTGGCGATGGGCGGGAGTTTCCGTTTAAATTCTGATTTTTTGATGAGAGTCTCGATTCGTCGAACGGTCTCCTTATCAAATCCGGATTGAATAAGGTCTTCCGGTGATCTTCTCTCGTCAACCAGCGCGTGCAGCACGCGATCGATGACCTCATAAGTCATCCCCAGCTCTCCTTCATCGGTCTGACCCGGCCACAAACCGGCCGCAGGTGCTTTTTGAATGATCTTACCGGGAATCCCGAGATGGGCGGCAAACTCCCGAATCTGTGTTTTGTATAAATCGCCGATGGGATTGAGGGCGGAAGCCATGTCTCCGTGCAGGGTGCCGTAGCCGAGAAGAAGCTCCGTTTTATTGCTGGTGCCGATTATCAGGGCTTTTTTTCTGACAGAAAAATCATAGAGAATGGACATGCGTTCCCGGGCCATCTTGTTTCCCTTGAGCAACCTGTTATCCGTCGGGTGGGTTTCATAAAAGGCATCGACCATGGGTTTGATGTCGATCACCTGGGTGTGAATTCCCAGTTCCTTCGCCACTTCAAGCGCATCATCGACGTCCTGCCGGAATCCTTTTCCATAGGGCATGAGCAGAGCCCAGACATTTTTCTCACCCAGGGCGCGAGCCGATAAGCAAGCGGTGACGGCGGAGTCCAGTCCTCCGGACAGCCCCAGGATTGCATTCCGGAATCCGAAGCGGTGAATTTCGGTTTTAATAAATGAGACAAGTATTTTTTCGATAAATGCGCAGTTAGTCTTCATGTTTTTGAATAAGGCGCTGCAGGGCCGCCTGAATGATTTCCGGCCTGTCATCCCGCTTGTAGAGGCGTTTGCAGCGGGCATCACGCAGGGCGTCCGGATGGATTTCCGCCGATATATAATCCTCTTCGCCGTAACGGGCGCAGCAGATTTGGCTGCCGGTCGGGCCGTAGACGAAGGATCCTCCTGCAAAGGCCTTTCCGTCCTCAAATCCGACCCGGTTGCAATAGATCACATAGGAAGTGGTGAATCGGGAAAGCGCGGCTCCCATCAGTTCCCACATGTCACTGGAGCCGAATTTGTTTTCCGGTGCGTAACCCCGTCCGGGTGCAGCGCTGAGACAGATGATTAGTTCCGCTCCGCCTGCAAAAAGAAGATAGCAGGCGCCGAACTGAAGAAAATCGTAACAGATCATCATTCCTGTTTGAAAAACATCCGCGGGAAACACGTCAAAATTGCGTCCTTCGGTGAAAAACTTGCCTTCCTCAAACATGCCGTAGGTCGGAAGGTAGACCTTACGGTGGATATGACGGACTTGTCCTTTCCGCAGATAGGCGGCGGAGTTGTAAAAGAGGCCTCTTTCTTTTTCTTCCACGAAGCCGAACACTAGATCCATCCGCCCGCTTTCCCGGAGCAGTTTTTTAAAAACCGGGTTATTGTCCGGGCGCATGGCGATTTCCTGGGTTAAATCACAGAGGGTGTAGCCTGTCAGGCTCAGTTCGGGAAACACGAGAAGATCAATTTTTTCAGCGGAGGCCTTTTCGACGGCTTCAAGATGAGATTCCAGATTTTTTCGGACGTCTCCTAAGTAGGGAGCGCTTTGAACGATGCCGATTTTCATGGAACTCAACGTAGCACAAATTTTGAGTCATTGCAATTCTCGGGAGAATGAATAGAATAGAGGAAAACTTGCTTAAATTGAACACCCCGGCAAGGGAAAACGTGATGGGAAACGGAGGCAGTGAGTCCGCATCCGCAGGGATGAATCATATCGCCTGTTATTTGAAGGATATCCATTCCCAGGATAAAATCGGGCGGCTGATTGTCCATTCTCCTCTCCTTCAAAAACATCTGATCTTTCACTCCGGCTGTCTTGTCTTTGCCCAAACCGATCAGGGAGGTGAACGTCTTGGGCGCATACTTTACAAGCTGGGGAAACTGTCCTGGGAGTCCTACACCCGTATCGAATCCTATATCACCTCCGGCGGATTTATCGGAGAGGCTCTTATCCGGCACAACTTGATTTCCCGTCAGGACCTGAAGGAAGCGCTTCTTTTTCAAATGAAAACCATCACCCTGAATCTGTTTCCCGTTCATGACGCGGAATTCCGTTTTCAGGATATAGACGAAAAGGAAATCGTGAAGTCGGAATTAAAGATTCCCATTCCCGACTTGATCTCCGAAGGAATCAGGGGGATTAGAGAATTTCCAGATGCAGAGCGCCTGTTCAGAGGGAAAAAGCTTTATCCGCAGGAGAATTCACTGGTCCGGATTCTCAACGGGCGGGAAAACACTCTTTTTTATCAGATACGCAGCGGATCCACGATTGAAGATTTATCATCCCGACTGATGGTTGATCCTGTCGTTCTGTTTAGATGCCTCTTTCTTTTTTACTGTCTGAATCTTGTTGATGTGAAAGAAGAGGAAGGCGATGCTCCCGCCGTTGTGGAACATTCCCGCTCTTCAGAGGTGATGTCTCAAAAGAAGCGGATTGAGAACGAGCATTCCCGTTTGATGGAATTGAATTATTATCAATTGCTGGATGTCCCCCGAAGCGCTTCTGCCCTTGAAGCCAAGGAGGCCTATTACCGCCTGGCCCGTCTGTATCATCCCGATCTCTTTTCCAGCCGCCTGCCGTCAAACTCCAAAACAATGGTGGAACAGATCTTCGACCGTATCAACAAGGCCTATCAAACCATTTTTAATGAGGGGCGCAGGCGGATTTACGACACTCAGCTCGATAGGGACCGCGGAGAGGGGCGGGAGAATGTTCAACAACAGGCGGAAGCGAGTTTCCGAAAGGGATTAGACTTTTTCCAAAAATCCCGCTACGAAGACGCTCTTTCCTTTCTCTTGGATGCCATCCGTTTGGAGAAAAATAAGGCGGCCTATTTTCTTCTTTTAGGGAGAACAAAATCCCGCATCCCGCTCTATCGAAAGCAGGCCGAAGCCGCTTTTAAGGAAGCTCTCCGTCTGGAGCCCTGGAATGCTGAGGGATACGTTGATCTGGGGATCTTCTATCGGGAAGAGGGGCTTCCGATCAAGGCGGGCCGTCAGTTCGAAAAGGTACTCAATATCGAACCGGATAACCGGACAGCCCGGGCGGAGCTGAAAAATATCCGTTCCGCCAAAAAAGGCCACAGGAACATCTTTCGCCGCAGCTGACACGAATTCAGGTTTTTTCCAGAATGTCCTCGAACTGTTTTTCGTTCAGCACAGGGACACCCAATTCCTTCGCCTTCGCCTGTTTGGATCCCGGGTCTTCTCCGGCCAGGACAAAATCCGTTTTGCGACTGACGGAAGATGTGACCGTTCCCCCCATTTCTTCAATCAGGCTTTTTATCTCATCCCGGGTCCGGTGTTGAAGTTTGCCTGTGACGACAACGGTCTGTCCGGAAAACCTAAGGGGCCGGTCGGAACTGCGGTGAAAAGTCCGGGCGTTGACCCCGGCCTGCTTAAACTGCTCAAGAAGGGCCAGGTTTTCTTCCTGTCTCATAAAAAAGAGGATGCTTTCCGTCACTTTGGGGCCGACATCCGCGATCTTTAAGAGTTCGTCTTCGGCGGCCCCTCTGAGCGCCTCCAGGTTTTCGAAATGTTCTCCCAGTGCCTTGGCTGTTCTCTCCCCGATGAATCGGATGCCGAGGGCGAACAGGAATCGGGTAAAATCCCTTTGTTTGGAGGATTCGATCTGCAGCAGCAGGTTTTCTGCGCTCTTTTCCCCCATCCGATCCAGCTGAGAAAGATCTTCCTGCCGGAGCCTATAGATGTCGGGTATGGATCGAACGAATCCGGAAGAAAGGAGCTGGTCAACCAAGGCTTCCCCAAGTCCCTCGATGTCCATGGCGCGGCGGGAGGTGAAATGAAGAATGGATTCCTTCAACTTGGCGGGGCATGAGGGATTGGTGCATCGGGAAACGGCTTCGCCCTCCGGACGAAAGATGTTGGATCGGCAGACGGGGCATTCCCGGGGAAAGGAAAAAAGGCGTTCGCTCCCCGTCCGGCGTTCTTTGAGCGGGGCGACGATTTTGGGGATGACATCTCCGCTTCGTTCGATCAAAACAAAATCGCCGATGCGGATATCCTTTCGTCTGATCTCATCCTCGTTGTGGAGAGTCGCCCGGCTGACCGTTATTCCGGAAAGGCGGACGGGCTCCAGCAGTGCAACGGGGGTGAGCGCTCCCGTCCGACCGACCTGTATGCGAATCTCGTTGAGCCGTGTCGTCGCCTGCCGGGCGGGGAATTTAAAGGAAATGGCCCATCGGGGAAACTTTGCCGTGCGGCCGAGGATTTTGCGCTGCTTTGCGGAGTCGACCTTGATCACGATGCCGTCCACATCATAATCGAGGGAGTCTCTCCGTTCATTCCACTCCTCATAAAAAACGATCACATCCGCCAGGGTCGGGCAGAGGCGGGAAGCGGGATTGGTTTTAAAACCCAGTTCCCTCAAGGCCTGCAGCAAGTCCCACTGACTGCTCTCCCCTTTCTCCTCCGCTAGGAGAGTGTAGAAGAAGGCATCAAGTTTCCGGGAGGCCACGATTCCGGGGTCGAGAAGCCGGATGGTTCCCGCCGCTGCGTTTCTCGGATTGGCAAAAAGGGCCTCCCCCTCCTCCAATCGTTTTCCATTGACCTCTCTGAACCGGGAGAGAGGGAGGTAGACTTCGCCCCGGATATCCAGTTTTTCTCCGGCAGGAACGGACAACGGCAGGCTTCGAATGGTTTTGACATTGGCTGTCACGTCGTCTCCCCTGACACCGTCGCCTCGAGTGACGGCCTGAGTATAGAGACCGTTGCGGTAGATGACGGATATGCCGAGTCCGTCGATTTTGAGCTCGGCCACATAGGCGATCGTTTCCTCCGGCAGAATTTTTTTTATTCTTTTTTCAAACTCCCGGAGATCTTCCGCGGAAAAGCAGTTGTCCAGACTGAGCATGGGGGTGTCGTGTTCAACAGCCAGAAATCCGTCCAGCGCCTGCTCGCCCACCCGTTGTGTCGGCGAATCGGCCGTGACCAGTTCCGGGAACCGGGCTTCCAGCCGCTCCAGCTCCTTGACCAATCTGTCAAATTCGAAGTCCGAAATCTGCGGGTCGTTGTCCACATAATACTTTTTTTCGTGATAGGTGATCTGCCGCCGAAGTTCCCGAATGCGGAGGATGGGTTCGGATGAAGAGCCTTCAGTCATGGTTCATTTCCAGTTGTGGAATATCTTGATTATAATGAGGCCGGATACCTGTGGCAAGTACTGAACCGCTGGGCAAAAAAAAAGGACGGTCCGGAGACCGTCCTTTTTGTCTGCTTATCGAGGATTATTTGATGCCGAGGCGTTGTTTGGCCAGTACTATGGCCTGATTGAATTTATCCAGGGCGACCTGTGTTTCACCCTGAAGCCGCGCAACCGCCTTTTTTTCACTTTCAATATTGGCCAGAATGGTTCCCATTTCTTTCTTTTCCGCGTCCGTCAGATCTTCCTCCTCCTTGTCTCCGAACTTGGAGTTGAAGGCGTTGGTGAATTCCGTGATTTTGTTGGAGTGCAGAGTCAGCTCCTGCACTTTCTGGTTGTATTGGAGGTCTTTATGAGCGTTGTTGAAAAAGAGTCCCTGGGCCAGGGCCATGGCGGTCTGGGACCTTGCTTCTGAAAGGAAGGCTGTGTCGAGGAGATATTGAATGGCCTCGCCGGCGACCGAAGAATCGGTTTTGGCCTGCCCCGCCAGAATGATTCCGATGTTATAGGCGATCTCTCCGTTTTTCTCTATGGCGTAGGCCTGTTTGAAAATCTTCAGGGCCTCGGTTTTTTTGCCGTTCCGATAGAGGCAGCGGCCGTAATAGGAGAGGCTGCCGTAGTCCTTGCGGACATCGACGGCGATTTTGAAGGCCCCTTCGGCGGCCTTGTAGTTTTTGGCGTCATAAAGGGACTTTCCGAGCTTGAGAATGGCCGCAACAATCTGAGGATTTTTCAGGATGTTGTAGGACGTGATGTAGGCGCTGACGGCTCCGCCGGCGTCATTGGCTTTTTCAAGCACCTGACCCAGGGTGTAATTTCCTGCGCCGATCATCTGGTCCCACCGCGCGGTGTTGTCCCGTTCGGATTCCTTGGTTTTGGCTGTTTTGGCAA
>JAHIPL010000219.1 GCA_018894615.1 Acidobacteriota bacterium
AGGCGAAAAGGCAGAGGCCCACCATGACGACAAGTACGGTGATATACTTTTTCATCATGTCCTCCTACGTTTATCATACAAAAAATATCAGAATAAGCAAGCATGGATTAATGATAAAAAATGCCGATGCCCCACGAGAGCCTTTTTTCCCCTCCGGGCGACGATCCAACCTATCCCACCGGCCTGCTTCGTTCCTGCGGATTCCTGGATTCAGTTGTCCAGGTGATTGGTTTGCTGATAATCGAGGGAGATGAGGATATCCTTTCGCGGGGAAAGCAGATCGATGGCCTTGAGGAAAGTGATGTTCTTCTTTTTCCAGGACCGGTTGAGCTTGCGGGCGTAGTGGGCCACGCCGACGGCCACCCACTGAAAACGGAAAAGATGTTTGATCGTATCTCGAAATGAATAAAAGCGAGCGTGACTGAATATCTGAGCCTTCTGAAGACCGAGAAGGGTGAAGAGGGCTGGTTTATAGACGACATGATGAGCGTCATACAGCGCCCAGTCGTGAAAAAGGACGCGTTTTTCTGAGGTGATCCGGTCAAAAAACTGGGAGCCGGGAAGGGGAGTGAGAATAAGAAACTGGCTGGAGGTCAGCCGTGACTTGCGGGCGAAGCGGAGTGTTTTTTTTACGGTCTCCCAGTTGTCCTCATCGAACCCGAACACAAACATGCCGTGGACGTGGATTCTATGCCGACGGAGGAGGTCGACAGCTTTTTGAATTTCCGCGACGGTCTGTTTCTTTTTCATATTCTTCAGGCTTTCGGGATTGACCGATTCCAGGCCGACATAGAGGGTGTGGCAGCCTGCTTTTTTCATGAGACGGACGAGGTCCTTGTCTCCGGCGATATCGGCGCGGACCTGAGTGGACCATTTGAAGCGGAACTTTTCGGAGATCATAGCCTGAAGGAGGGCTTTGGCTCTTTTTCGATCGGCCGTGAAGTTGTCGTCATAAAAAAAGATGTAATTTTTGCGGGAGTTGTACCGGCGCAGCTCGGCGATGATGTTTTCAGTGGAACGGTAGCGGTAGCGGCGGCCGAACATTCCCGTGACGGAGCAGAACGTGCAGTCAAAGGGGCAGCCGCGGGAGGTCTGGACAGGTATGGTGCGGGGTACAAATAAGCGCGGTTTGTCCAGGGCGTTTGATAAATCGGGAAAGGGCAGTTCATCGAGATTGCGGAGAGCGGGAGCGGTCGGGATGTGGGCGATGCGGTCGGCCGTCCGGTAGGACAGATTGGGAACGGTGGAGAAATCTTTGCTGCTTTCCCAGGCATCGATGAAAGCCATGAGGGCCTTTTCCCCTTCGCCGCGGATGACATAATCGCAGTGGTTAAGGGCTTCTTCCGGAATGAATGTGACATGGGGGCCTCCCATGATGACGGGAATTCCCATGGAGCGGATTTTGTCGGCAATGTCATAGGCACGGGGTGCGGTGGATGTGATGGTGGAAATTCCGACAAGATCGGCGCCGCGTATCTTTTCAAAATCGACGGGAGTTTTCTGTTCGATGATGAGGTCGACATCCCAGCCGCGGTTCTTCATCAAAGTGGCGAGAATCATACAGCCCAAGCGGGGGAGAATGAACTGGGAATAAATATGAAGATTTGGAGATTTAGGTTCGATAAATACGATGCGGCTCATTTTTTCTCCTTTCGTTCGGGCGGGATTCGTTTGCGGTTCTGGTTGCGAAGCTGGATGATTTCCTTTTGTTTCTTTTTGAGGAGATCTTCCCAGCGGACAATGCCTTTTTTGAACTGATCCATCTTGTTTTGCATGGAATGAATGGATTGGAGCATTTCCTCCAGTTTTTCTTGTGTCGCCGGAGGAGGGTAAAATTCGGGATGACCGTTTAGAACGAGAAATTCGCGGAAAAGATCGGCGATGGATTTGATATCTTCGAGGGAATAGCCGAAAAGCTGGAGGTCTTTGATGAGCTGGCAGATGAAGACATAGGCCTCCGGGAAGAGCCGGAAACCGCCTTCGCTTCGCAGCTCGGCTTCGATAATGCCCTTGTCCTCCCAGTATTTGATGGTGCGCGGGCTGACGCCCACCAGTTCAGCCAGGGATCCGACGGTGAGGTACTGGGACATTTTTCCGGAGCGTTTGACCTGCGATTGGTCGCTGGGGATGCCGATTTTGCGGATGATTTTCTGGACGTCTTCCAGAGGATAGCCGAGATCGATGAGCTGTTTGACATGAAGGATCTTTTTAAATGTGCCTCGGGTGTAGAAGGGAACTCCTTCGGCGGTTGTGCCGTCGGCATGAATGAGACCGAGTTTATGCCATTTTGCGAGCACGTCCCCGGGCTGTTCAAGTTCCTGGATGAGATCTTCTTCGAAGTAGATGTCCTTGTTGCCCATAGCGCCTCTTAACGTATAAGATAAATACAAAGTAACAGTATACGTATAGGTTAATGATAAGGAGGGGAGGTTGTCAAGTGATTATTTTGTGTTTTTTAAAAAAAATGGATAGGTGATGAGCGGCGCGGGGCAGCGGCTGCGGAGAGAGCAGGTTCAGGAAATCAGGCGAAAACCGTGTCTTCGTTCGTCCGGCTACTTGGATGCGTTCTGTATGAGATCCTTGAGTGACTGCCCGGAGGGGGCTGTAAAATTGGGATTGAGCTTTTCAAGTTCTTTCCACGCTTCGATGGCGGCGCCGGGATCCTTCATGTCGTGAAGGAATACAATGCCTTTATTGAAACGTGACGGCTGATGGCGGGGATCAACCTGGATGGCTTTGTTAAACGCTTCGAGGGCCTGAACGGGCTGCCCGATGCTGCGGTACATCACGCCCAGGTCGGTCCAGGCATTTGGATTGTTCGGAAAACGTTTCACGTATTCACTATAGGCCCCGATGGCTTTTTCGAATTGATCGGAGTCGAAGTAGAGGTTGCCCAGATCGAGCCAGGCGGTTGTGTTTTCGGGATTGTCCAGGACGGCCTTCTCTGTAGACTGAATGCGGGATGTGTCGACGGCCGGCGCAGCGCTCCCGGATGATGGATTGGCGACGCGTTTGAAAGCGGTGCCTCCATCGATGGACTGTCCTTTGTAGACGCTGTAGATATTTCCGATGAGAAAACCGGCAACCAAAGCGGCAAAGGCGATCACCAGAGCCGTGTTCAACTTCATATACTTCACTTCAATTGTTTCTTTTTTTTTCATCTCTCTCTCCTATCGGGGTCGGACCTAAATATCATATACAAAACAAAACAAATGATAAAAATATACAACATATAATATTTACATATAGTACTGTTTTTGTTGCTAAAAAGCATCAATTATGGCGAACCAGGATCGAAATATTCTCAACACTGAAAC
>JAHIPL010000220.1 GCA_018894615.1 Acidobacteriota bacterium
GGAGAGCGGATCCTATGTGGTCGAGCTGCAGGACGGCGGGTTTGCCGCCGTGGGCGTGACCGAATCGGGAGAGGACGAAAACGGCGATCTCTACATCGTCCGGACCGATGAGCGGGGCGGGTCCGTTTGGAACCTTTCCTGCGGCACGTCCGCATCCGAATCAGGGGTGCAGATCGTCGAGACGGCGGACGGACGGCTTTTCGCTGTCGGCGAATCGAGAGTGGAAGGCCAATCCGGTTCAGGGATTTACGTGGTCGGTATCAACGCCGCCGGAACCCTGGAATGGGAAAATATTTTTTTGCAGCCCGGTATGGGTTACCTCCCCGCATCCCTCCTGGAAGTGGACGGCGGGCTCCTGGTCTGCGGCACCAGGGCTTTAGGCGACCGCGAATTCCGGCTCAGCCTGATCAAAATTTTAAGAGACTAGGGATAAGCGACTCCGGCACGGGCTGTACGATTCACTTCAGGTAATCGACACCGGTCACCCCCTTCTCCGGCCAGGATTTGAAATAGCCGTGTCCCCGCTCTTCGATGTAAAATCTCTGCTTGTAGGCAATGACGAGGGTGTTCCGGCCCGGTTTTAAGGTGATGCTGAAGTAATTTCAAGCACTCTGCTTTGGCCTCGTCTTCGGTCCCGAATTCTACGGGAAGAGACAGCCCGTTTAAGGCCACTTCCAGCGCCTGGATATCCAGAGCGATGAAGTGGACGGGAAGAGTGATTTCGCCGGACAAGCGGCTGAGGGACTGCGGAACATCCTGCGTTCATTTCTGACGGAGGCCATAAAAATCCGTGATACCTTTCCGGACGAGCCCGAAAGGCGAAGGGAAGAGATCAAAAAGCTGAGGTCGGACATCGACTTTTTTGAGAGCCTCGGGTTGGCGGTGGTTCCGGTTATTAACTACACCTGGGCGGCGGGCGGTAACAACAACTGCCTAATCAATATCTACGAGTGAGAGGAAGGTCTTTCCGCTATTTCTTTCGGGCCCCTCTTTTGGATGGAAAGTTGAGCTTGGGTTGGGGTTTTTTCTTGCCGCCTTTGGATTTCTTTTTAACGGGTTTGCTGCCCGCAACGGCATTGTCCTTGCTGTCCTTCTTTTTCTTCTTCCAGAACGACTTAGGCTCGTATTTTTCTTTAGGTTTCATCAAATTATCCTGACATCCTTCCGTCCAGTTGAATTATAACACAGTTCCGGGACTCTGTCCCTCTCTATTCTTATCGGAAGAGTCAGCGTGGAGCCGGTTCCCGAAACTTTATTAAGCCGCATGGGAGCCACGACCTGGCATCCGCTCTCCTTTCCGTGTGACAAGATTGCGGAATACCGGAAGACCGTTCCCTTCCGCCTCATCCCCAAGGTCTGGTAAAATGGATTCGGCATGCCGGGCATGAACATGATATGGACACCGGGCAATTATAATGACAACGAATCGTGTCGTAAGGGATTGATAACAAAAAAGCCAGCGAGAGGAGTCGAACCTCCGACCTACTGATTACGAATCAGTTGCTCTACCGACTGAGCTACGCTGGCTTACCAATTGAAACACCAAAATTAGCCGAATTCCCCCTTTTAGTCAAGTTATCAAAATTGGGGACAGGCATCTTTTTTTCAGAAATCTTTTTTTCGATTTTTTTTAGGATTCATTTTTAAAATGACCGTTCTTGTCAACGATTTTTTTTAATCAAGACATCATCTGTGTGACAATGCAGTAGATGAAAAAAATAATTTTGAAAAAAAGATGCCTGTCCCCATTTTATGTTGCTCTGGGGGGGAAAAATGGATATCATGTTGTCCATCTTCGCCTTCGGCCAAACAGGAGCAACCCGCCGACCGGGCTCGTGAATTCATAGAAAAATGCGCATAAAAAAACTTGAGGTTCAGGGTTTCAAATCATTCCCCGATAAAACCCGAATCCTCTTTCACAACGGCATCACCACCATCATCGGGCCCAACGGCACCGGCAAAAGCAACATCGTCGATGCCCTTCTTTATGTGCTGGGCGCCAGGCGTCTCAAATCCCTGCGCGGCGAGCAGCGGGGCGACATCATCTTCAACGGCAACACGGAAAAGGCGCCGATGGGGATGGCCGACGTCACACTGACCCTTACGGATGAAGAAGAAAATTTGATGGTCAGCCGCCGAACTTTCCGCTCGGGAGAGAATGAATACCGGCAGGACGGCAAAATCGTGCGGCTGATGGATATCCAGGAAAGCCTCTGGCAGCACGGGATCGGGGAGAGCCAGTACTTCGTTATCGAACAGGGTACGATCGGCCAGTTCGTGACGGCCAAACCTCTGGAGAAACGCAGCCTTCTGGAGGAGGCGGCGGGGACATCGCTCTACAAGGACAAAAAGCGGCAGGCCCAGAACAAGCTGGCGGGAAGCGAACAGAACCTAGAGCGGCTCGAGGACGTCATCGCCGAAGTGTCCCGGACGAAAAACTCCCTCAATCGCCAGGCGGCCGCAGCCATCCGTTACAGGCAGCTGCGGGAGGACATCCGAAAGCTCACCGCGGTCAATTTCAAAAAACGGTTCACCGACCTAGAGAATGAGCTCAGAACGTTCGCTGAGAGGTTGAGCACCCTCAAGGAGAAGGAGAGCGGCGCCGTCCACCGGCTGCGCGAGGAAGAGAAAAAACTGACGGAAAGACGAAGGGCGCTTGAAACGCTGGAACAGGAGATCCAGACGGAACAGGAAACCCTCTACAACATCCGTTCTCAGATCTCCCGCCTCGAAGCGGACCGGGAAAGGGACGACAAGCGTATCGGTTTCCTGGATGAGAAGAAAAAGGGAGCCGAAAGCAGCAGCCAGGATTTTCAGATGGAGCTCTTCGGCCTCGACAAGGAAAAGAAGGAAACGGAAGACACCCTGGCCGAACGAAAAAAGGAATGGGAAGAACGAAAAAAGGCCCTCGGGAAAGCGGAGGAGGAGAACACGCGGCTGCTGTCCGGGCTGGCTGAACTGCGGCGGACAATCGACAAGCTCCGCAGCGATTATCTCGGCAAACTTTCCGAACATACCGACATCAAAAATGAAAAAGCCCGTGCGGAGAAGGAAGTCGAGATGATGAACCGCCAGGCCGAAAAGATGGACGCCCAGGTAAAGTCTGAACAGGCGCTTTTGACACAGAACACCGCGCGGTTGAAAGATCTCGAGGGGAAAATCGCCTTAAAGCAGAAGGAAAGGGATTCCCATCTTCAGGTCATCGAACAGGCGCGCGAAAGGATGGGAAAAAAGGAAGGGAAGGCGGACGCCCTGCAGGACAAAAAACAGGCGATTCTGCAGGAGCGGGACAAAAACGCCCATCACCTGGAGGTACTGATCGATCTCGAGCGGAAAGAGCGGGCCAAGGACACAAGCGAGCTCATTCCCGAAACAATGGGGATTCTGGCCGACTCCATCGAGAGTGATGCCGAACACGCCGGGCTTGTCGATATCTACTGGAGTGAGGAGGCCGCCGCCCATCTGATCGAAGCCGACACCTTTCTGGGGAAATACACCGACCGGACGCCTCAGGGCCGTTATCTGCTGCTCCATCCGAAGGGGGGGCAGGACAAAGCCATCGACATCCTGAAGGAGAGCGGCGTTCACGGCCGGTTGAAATCCTTCATCCGGCCGGGATCAAAACTGGGAAACCGCTTGTCCCAGCTCGGGGAAGCCGTCGTTGTGGAGAATGTGCGCCGGGCCGTCGAGCTCTGGTTGCGCCGGCCGGACCTGGATTACATCTCACGCAAGGGGGATGTGCTGCGCAGTTCCGGTCTTCTCTCCGTGGGGGAAAAGAAGGAAGGGCTGATCGCCATGACGCAGGAGATCAAGAGCCTAAAGGAGGCTGTCGCCGCCCTCGAAAAAAAGCTGGGGCCGATCGAGGGGCAGATCGAGGCAGTGATGAATGATCTGATGCGGGGCAAAGAGGACATCGAAAAACTGAAAGAAGGGGATGAGCGGCTGAAAGCGGAACTGGATGAGATCGAGAGCGACAGGCGGTTTGTGGAGACGGATCTGGCCAAAGTCGGGATCAACTGCGACGTGATGGAGAGGGAACGGAAAAACCTGGAAACGGAGCGGGTGGAGCTGGCCGCAAAGCTGAAGACGATCACCTCTCTCATCGTAAGTATCACCGAGGAGGAATCCTCGCTGAAGGAGACGGTCGAAGCCGATGAAAAACGGTTGGCAGCCCTGCAGGAGGAAGCCGGGCGGAAGCGAAACCTCTTTTTTGATCTGAAATCCCGGGTGGACGTGGTGCAGGAACAGATCGTCAACCTTGAACAGCGGCTGGACGGATACGGACGGAGAAAGGAATCCCTGACTCAGAGAAAGGCCACCTTGACCGGCGAAATCCAAACGGCGGATACGGAAAAAGAGGAACTCAAAAAAAGCATCTGGTCCATGGGGAAGAAGATCACCGCCCTGACAGAGGAGAAGAAGGAGAAGGAAAACCGGCTGCACGGGGATCAGACCGGGCTGAAAGAGATGCAGGCGGAGATCCGTTCACTGGAGGAGAGGCTGGAGAAGCTCCGCGAGAACGTGGAAAACCTGAAGGAGGAGCGGCGCGGCTGGGAGGTCAAAAAGGCGGAAAAAGACAGGGACCTCGTCAACCTGGAGGAAGCCTGCTGGCAGGAACTGAGAAAGACGCTGGAAGAGGTGAAGGCGGAGGCTTTGGCGGCGGCAGAAGAGGAAGGGAATGAAAAATTGACCCTGGCGGAGGCGCGGGAGAAACTGGAGCGCATCGGATCGGTCAACCTGATGGCCGAAGAGGAATACACAAGCCAGAAGAAGCGTTATGATTTTCTTATTCAGGAGCGGGATGACCTCACCTCATCCATCGCCTCCACGAGGGAAGCGATAAAAAAAATCGACACCGAAAGCCGCACCCGGTTTCTGAAGGCGCTGGAGGCGGTCAACACCAATTTTCAGGAGATCTTCGCTGTGCTGTTCGATGGGGGGAAAGCCGAGGTGAAACTCTCTGAACCCGACGACCCGCTTGAGAGTGGTGTGGACATCGTGGCGCAGCCGCCCGGAAAACGGGGGCAGAGCCTGAACCTGCTCTCGGGAGGAGAAAAGAGCCTGACCAGCCTGGCCTTCTTTTTTGCGCTGTTCCGTTACAGACCGACGCCCTTCTGCATTCTGGATGAGGTGGACGCGCCTCTGGATGAAGTCAACCTGGGACGTTTTCTCAACATGATGCAGAAAATCAAGGACACGACGCAGTTCATCATCGTCACCCACAACTTCAAAACCATGGAAGTGGCGGATTTCATCTACGGGACGACCATGGCCGAGCCCAGCGTCACCAGCATCTACTCCGTCAAACTCGACCCCGAAACCAAAAAGCTCCAACGCCGCTGATTGTAAATATTTGTATAAATTCGTGGCCTGACCCCAATATTATACTAATTGATCTGGATGGAGGGACGAGGGGGGCGTTTGCTTTTTTTCCCGAAGAGCTTGTTTTTAAACCAGATGAAGATGAAGGCGGTGTAAATGAAAACGACGCGGACCGAGCTGATGGTGCGCAGGACAGCCTTCACCTTGGACCAGGAGAAAGCACTTCCCTGATCGCCCGCCCCACGAAAGACGAGTTCGGCGATCTGAAACCAGGACAACTTGTCTTTGAAGAGGGGCACATGGCCCTGGGCCGCCGGCAGCACGACCACC
Organism: Acidobacteriota bacterium; assembly: GCA_018894615.1. Taxonomy (GTDB): domain Bacteria; phylum Acidobacteriota; class Aminicenantia; order Aminicenantales; family Aminicenantaceae; genus JAHIPL01. Next base: position 5,653 of record JAHIPL010000220.1, read on the forward strand.
CTTTTCATGTCCTTCTTTCGCGCCCAGGAAAAATCCCCGGGAATGATCCCCTTCTCCTTCGCGATTGCCTCCAACGGTGTTCCCGGATAAATGTGAAGCAGCGCTGTGGCCACCTGCGTGTCCGGATTGATATCTTTCATCCTGTCGATGATGGCCAGCGTTTCTCCAGCTTCCTCCCAGGTTTCCGTGTCATGGGAATAGATGAGAAAAGCATTGGGAGTGAATCCCAGTTCACCGGCCAGACGGACAAATTCATACGCCCGCTCGATGTCGAAGCGCTTGTGAACGACATCCCGGCGGACGCGGACATTCCCCGCCTCGACACCGAAGTGTCCCCAGACAAGGCCGGCCCGAACCATCTTTTCTAGAAGCGGCCTGTCCACGGCGTCGATGCGGAATTCGTTTCCGAACTTGATGTCAAGCTTCCGCTCCAGAATCAGGTCCATGATGGCGTGCACCCGTTCCGGATTGTAGTTGAAGGTGTCGTCGTAAAACCAGATAAACTCCGCGCCGTAACGGTCGATTAGGTGCTCCATCTCCTCGAGTACACGTTCGGGCGACATGCCCCGCATGCGGCGTCCCCAATTGATGGGGGTGGCGCAGAAATAGCAGTCGAACGGGCAGCCCCGGGAGGTGATGATGTTTTGAGCCTTCAGCTTTGTCCCGTCGGGCATTTTGATGGTGAAATTGTATTTCTCCATCGGGACGAGGTGCCGCGCCGGAAAAGGAAGGCTGTCCAGATCTTCGATCCGCGCACACGGGCCGTTGTCGACGATGTCCCCATTGCGCCGGAACATCAGACCCGGCACTTTGCCGAGATCGCCCTTTCTCTCAAGCGTCCGGACCAGTACAGGAAGCGTCCTCTCCCCTTCTCCAAGGACGATGATGTCGACATCAGGGACGTGAAGCAGCGTGTCCTCGCGAGCCATGGAGATATGCGGACCGCCGAGAACGGTGACGATTTCCGAGTTGACGCTTTTGGCCACCTGTGCCAGCCGAAAGGAATCGAACCGGTTCTCCGAAGTTGTTGTTCCACCGACGAGATCGGGACCGTAATCCTCGATCCGTTTTCGGACATCCTTCCAGTTCAAACGCAGCACATCGGCCGGAACCACATCCACCCCGATTCCCGCCTCCTCCAGCACGGCCGCCAGATAAAGAATCCCGAGGGGCGACATACTGCCCCCCTCCTCCCATCGCTGGGCGACGTATCCCTGAGGCGGAACATACAGCTGGACTTTCATTTTTGAGCCTCTATTATAGGCCATCCCTCTTCCTAAATCCATCTCTTCGGAGTCAGGCCTCTACTTTTTACATTTTCATTAAATTTCCCAGCATTATCCGTTTTCATATCCTTTTTTTTTGTTCTGAAACAGTGCACAGGATGATCGATTTCACATTTCCTTCAGCATTCATTTGTAGAATTTCGAGGCCTGACCCCAATTTTATACTTGAAAGGGGGGAGGAGAATTGAAAGAATAGGGGCGATACGATTTTTGTGAGGAGAAAGGCATGAGCGTCTATCTGGTCACCATTCTCGTCTATCTCATCGTGCTGTTCGCATTCGGGCTGCGCATCACCAAACGCGTCAAAAAAAAGGAGGATTTTCTCGTCGCCGGCCGCAGCCTGACCGCCCCCATCCTGGTCGGCACCCTCCTGGCCAGCTGGATCGGCTCGGGAGACATCTTCAGCGTCGCCGACCTCAGCTACAACCACGGCTTTTCATCCCTCATCGGAAGCGCCGGCGGCTGGATGGGTATCATCATCGTCTTTTTCATCGCCGCCCGCGTCCGCCGCTTCGGCCAGTTCACCGTCCCCGACATCCTCGAAGCCCGCTACAACCACATCGCCCGCATCCTGGCCACCATCACCACCATCATCGCCTACATCACCATCGTCAGCTACCAGTTCCGCGGCGGCGGCTGGATCCTCAACATCATCACCGAGGGCCGCCTGGACGAAAAGACCGCCATGATCATCGTCGCCGGTTTCGTCATCGCCTACACCCTCCTGGCCGGCATGCTGTCCGTGGCCTACCTCGACATGTTCAACGGCGTCCTCATGATCACGGCCATCTTTACCGCCGTGCCCTTTCTCATCAGCCAGGCCGGCGGCATCGCAACCATCGCCGCCAACGTCACCCCGCGCGCCCACTCCTTTCTCGGAAACATGAACTGGCTGCAGGCGCTCGGCTACCTCATCCCCACCTTCCTCCTCGCCCTCGGCAACGGCAACATGTACCAGCGCTTCTTCTCTGCCAAAAACGAAGGCGAAGCCAAAAAATCCGTGATCGGCTGGGTGATCGGCGTCATCCTCCTCGGTGTCGCCCTCCAGACCCTGGCCGTCATCGGCAGCAGCATGTTCAAGGGCCTCCACGGAGCGGAATCCGGAAAAATCCTCATCCGGGTCGCTTACGACGGAGTCCCGGTCGTCGTCGGCTGCGCCCTCATGGCCGCCTTCATGGCCGTTATCATCTCCACGGCCAACAGCTTCCTCCTCGTGCCGGCCACCAACGTCGTCCGCGACATCTACCAGCGCTTCATCAATCCCAACCTTTCAGATAAAAAAGCCATCCTTTCCTCCCGGCTGGTGGTCATCGTCTTCGGTGTTCTCGCTTACATGCTCATGTCCTTTTTTCCCCGCATCCTGGACGCCGCCTACACCGTCTACGGCGCCGGCATCACCCCCGCTCTCATGGCCGTCTTTTTCTGGAAGCGGGCCACCGTGGCCGGCGGATTGTCCTCCATCA
>JAHIPL010000221.1 GCA_018894615.1 Acidobacteriota bacterium
GTGGTGTGGACATCGAACAATCCCCGGTCGGGAAACTTCCCCCGCGCCTCGATCTCGACGGGCCCCGTGTCGTCCGAACCATGCCCCCACTGGGCGGTGTCTATCATGTGGGATCCCCAACCCGTGATCATGCCGCGGCAGGTGCCTTCGATCTGGAGCCAGCCGGGCCGGCTGTAGTCCATCTGCGGGTGGACCCGGTCTTCGCAGAATGTTTTTTTCTCGGCCGGTCCAACCCAAAAATCGTAATCGAGGTGAGGCGGAACGGGCTGCGGGGTGGAATCTCCCTCGTTCTGATCCTCGGGAAGATAAACACGGATGGTGTGAAGCTTTCCGATCCGTTTGTTTCTGACCGCCTCGCAGGCCATACGGAAATAGACGGAGGACCGCTGCTGGGAGCCGACCTGAAAGACGGTTTTATTCCGACGTACGGCCTCGACAAGTTTTTGTCCCTCGGCGATTGTGTATGTCAGGGGTTTTTCGCAGTACTGGTCCTTCCCGGCCTCGGCAGCCGCGATACCGACGGCGGCATGCCAGTGGTCGGGCGTGACATTGAGAACGCCATCGATGTCCGGACGGGCCAGAAGCGCCCTGAAATCGGAATACCCGTCACATCCTATGTATCCCTCCTTTTCCAGCTCCCGCGCATAGATCCCGTTCACGAGCCACTGGGCGTCCTCCGTGCGATGCCGGTCGACATCACAGACGGCCACCAACCGCGCCCCCACTTCAAGGCCGCGGTAGATGAGCTCCTGCATATTGCCGACGCCCTGGCGGCCCACACCGATGCACCCGAACAGCATGGTGTCACTCGGAGCCGGTCTGGCGAAAACTGAGGCGGGTATGATGGCCGGCGCCGCAGCCGCCACACCGGCCGCTTTCAGAAATCCCCGTCGGGACAGGGTCTTTCCTGTTTCATTTTTCTTCATAGGCATCTCCCGATCGTTCATGCGAATTGTTTGAAGAAAACCTATCACGTCAAATCGATGCTTGTCAATTTCTGATCATCTCCCGATCATTGACTGGAAAAGGGGACAAGTGGTATACCCCAATGGCGGCGGAGATGGGGCGGCACGGATTTTCCGTTCGCCGACAGATAGAATCGACTGTTTCATGTCAAAATTATTAAGGTCAATATCGCAGAGGGGGATTGATTTTTCATTCGTCCTCTATAACAATGGAAACGATCATTATGGGGGAAAAAATCGACAAAGCCGGCATGTCCCTGATTAATCTCTGCTTGAGAGGATTGATCATCGTTTTCCTGCTTGTTTTTGGGACCATATTTTTTATCAGAGCCCGGAATATGGCCACCATCCGCTCTACTGCGGCCGACATGATTCGGTATTCCACCGCCATCACAGATTACATCACCGATCACGGCGTCGCCCCTACAAATCCTTTCGGTCCGATTCACCACAAAAAACCGTTCATCCGTGAACTTTTGCCCTATCTGGGCATGGCCCGCTGCATGGATTGGTGGAGATATCCCTTCCGCATCTGGACGGGAGCCGGAAACCGTATTTACGGCCTTTCGACTACCAGAGATAATGACTTTATCATCGCCTCATTCGGGAAAAAGGGATTGATTGACGGCTGGAAATACGATCCCGGCGATCCCGACCGGGGAGGATTTCCCCTCATATCCACATCGGATTTCGAGAGGGACATCGTTCTCATGAACGGTGAATGGGTGCGGGCCCCATTTTTTATCCTGGACAAAAACCGCAGTTCAGGACAGGCGAAGAATATCGGTCACAAGGACGGCGATGAGGACGGTTCCGCTAGGTAAAATCATGCTCGAGCCAATAAAAAAGCCGGACACTGAAAACAAACGGGGACGACCCTCTTCGATCCTTTTCCTTAAAAAAAAGGTGACCGGAACCGACATGACCGCATATCTGGACGGTCTTGTGTTCCATCCCCTCTGGAAAAAAAGAACATTTGTATGGATTTTTTGTGTCCTCTGCTCCGCCGTTTTTATCGTATCAATCATCCCTCATTCCGCCGACATTGATATCGATTCCCCATCCTATTACACAGCCGCCAAAGGCATTCAAAAGGGGATCAATATTTATGAGGAGGAGCGGTTCCAGAGTCTTGCCGATCAAACCTTCGGGCGCAGCATGATCGTCTGGCCCTTCATCTATCCTCCCCTGACTGCGCAGATATTCATCCCTTTGGCTCTATTGAATCCTCTGGATTACTCCAGGGCCCTTCTTCTCATCAATATACTCGCTACATTCCTCTGTGTCTTTCTCCTGGCCGATCTTCTGAAGCTCGGATCTCACCCTTCAGGCCTACCTCTCCTGTTCCTTTTCAGTATGCTGCTCTTCAATTTCCCACTCTACCGCACCCTGGAATTCGGACAGCTCAACATGTGGGTCATGGCCAGTGTTCTTCTCTCTCTTCGACTGGATAAAAAGGACCGGCCGTTTCTTTCATCGTTTTTCCTGATGCTGGCCGTATTTTTTAAAATATTCCCCGCCGTCTTTCTTGTATTTTATCTGCTGCAAAAACGTTTCCGATATGTGTTGTTCGCTGTTTTCAATGGAATCGGGATGCTTCTTATTTCCGTGGTCGTGAGCGGTCTCTCGCATTGGATCAACTATGTCCGCATCCTTTTCAAAAGTTTTATCCTCGGAGAAAAACCTCTTTATTTTTTTGATTTCACCGCCTTCCTCAACAACAATTCCCTTAAAGCATTTTTCACGCAGCTGCTGCAGCATTTCAACATGCCCCGCTCTTCCGCCTCACTCCTGGTCATCCTTTTTCTTGCCGGAAGTATCATTTTGGTTCGAAAAAAGATCAGGTCGTTCATTCAGATCCGCGATCAAAACTTTTACATGTCCGTTCTGATCACTCTTCCCCTTCTCCTGTCATCCATGTCCTGGCAGCATCATTTTGTCAGCCTCATCGTTCCCTTCCTCTTCATGTTCTCGCTCATCGTCGAAAAGCGAACCTATTCGCTCCTCATCCCCTTTCTGATGATGTACGCCGCCGTCTCCTACTTTCCTCCGTACGGAGGTTTTCCATTCAACCATGTACGCCTGTTTGCCACTGTGCTGTGCCTGCCCTTGCTTTACCGGATTTATTTTACGAATTCCAAAAAAGAATTACGAAAAAAGGAATTGTTTAATGCCGTCTGACAATCAACACTCCCCCTTGTTTTCCTGGAGAACATGGATCGGGACGGCCCTGATCGGAGCCGTTCTCGGTCTTGCGGCCGGGATCATTTTTGCTCTGGTTCAAATAACGGCGCACCGGTTCATATCTTTTCGTATGTATGGATTGATTCTGGATGAAATGGCAAAGCATATCAATCTTGGACTGATCGCCGGTTTTCTGGCCGGATCTGTCTTCCATCTCCTTGTAAAAGCCGGCCGTGTCCTTATCCGGTTTTTTGTATCTCCCCATCTGTCCCTCCTTTTCCGATCAGGGAATGACCGCAGAGCCATGGAACGGAAATTCCTTTTTTTGATCACCGGAATCCTATGGCTGACCCTTTTTTCCATTCTTTTTTTCCTCTTCGGACTGACCGTTCCCGCGCTGATCTGGACCCTCTGTGCCCTTTTTTTCTCCTGGATGATGATCCGCCTGAAAAACATCACCTTGTCCTCTATCGCCGGGTTCCTTCAATCCCTCTTTTTTCCGAAAACATTGAAAAAAATCGCCGTGATATCGGGGATCCTTTTTATATTTTTCAACGGACTCTCTTTCGGGAAAAGATTTTTTTCCCCGTCAAAATCCCCCAGTGTGCTGCTCATCGTCGTCGATGCCCTCAGGGCCGATCACCTCGGCTGTTACGGATACGACAGGCCGACCAGTCCTTTTCTTGATCATTGGGCCGAAGAATCGTTCCTCTTCGAGAATTTCTACTCCACCTCCGGCTGGACGAAAACATCGATGGGCAGCCTCTGGACATCCCTCTATCCGGGAAAACACGAAGCCTTTTTTTTCTACGACCGGCTGATAAACAAACGGCTCACTCTTATGGAACTGTTCAAAAATCAGGGATATAACACACTGGGGATTCAGACAAATCCGCTCATCTCCACCACATATAACTTTGACCAGGGATTTTCCACTTTTCTGCACATGCCGCTGGAGAATGCTGAAAAGGTCAGATCCGCTTTTTTCCAATGGATCGACGGAAACAAGCGACCTTTTTTCGCCTACCTTCATTTTATGGAAACCCACCTCCCCTATGACCCCCCCGGAAATCATTATGACATATTCAAAACCGATGAGGGGCCGTTCGCCGAATACGGCAAGCTCAAGTCCTTTCAACTCCGCATCAGGGATGAGATGGGACTTTCACCCGAGGAGAAAGAATACATTCTCAACCTCTATGATGCTGAGATTCATTATTTTGACGAACAGTTTGCCGCCCTCATCACGCATCTCAAACAGAACAGGATCTATGACAACACGCTCATCATCGTCACCTCCGATCACGGCGAAGAGTTCTGGGACCACGGCACACTGGAGCACGGACACACTCTCTATAACGAACTTCTTCACATTCCCCTGTTGATCAAACCGCCGTCTTCTCATACGGGCAAACGTTTCCAAAAACCCGGCCAGATCATCGATCTCTTCCCCACAATTCTGAAATCGAGCGGACTGCGAATTCCCGAACATATTGACGGCATTGATCTTTTGTCCCCTTCTCCGGGAAACCGGGATGAACGGACTCTGTATTTCGAGGGACTACTTCTCGGAACGGAAAGCAAAGGCATTTTGCACGGCGGGTGGAAGCTTATTGAACATACAGGGATCAAGTACCCAGAGTCCATGGAATATATAGATGATGTGAAGGAAATCAGACCTCTTCAGGAAAGGGGCCGATTTGAGCTTTTTTATCTCCCTGAAGATAAAAATGAGATGAACAACCGGATCGCCGAGGTCTCGGATTCCGGAAGACAGCTCCAGGCCTTGCTCCACATGTACAGATCATCCGTCGCGTCGCCAGAGGCCGCAGCGGTCATCCAAAACAACATTCGATCCAGAAAAGATAAAATCAAGGAGGAACTGCGTGCCCTTGGTTACATCAAATAACCGGTCTCCTCTCTCCCGATTTCTGTTCTGGATACTCATCTGCATCCAGGCGCTCTATGTTCTGACCATCTTTATTCAAAAACCCGGAATGAACCACTTCGAGAAGGCCAAGGTCATAGACCTCATATACGGTGACGCTCATAAACCCTTTGTTTACCGCGTCCTCCTGCCATCCATCATCCGGACCGCCTCCGGCATTCTTCCCCGTGACACGAAGGCGAGTACAGAGGACCGGGTCCGGAGGACTTCTTTTGTCCGGAACCGTTTTCAGGCCTGGAACTGGGAGGTTGCATACGCCCTGGAATATGTTCTCACCTTTGTCCTCATGTATTTATCCCTTGTCGGTTTTGTGATCGCTCTTCGTTATTTATTTCTGGGTCTGTACAAGATTCCCCCTCTCATCATCGATCTGACCTGTGTGGCAGCTCTGGGTGTTCTGCCCGCCTTCTTCAAATACACCAGCTTTCTATACGATTTTCCCATCCTGTTTCTCTTCACGTTGGGACTGGGTTTGCTGGCCCGGAAGAGATGGGGCGCTTATATCCTGGTTTTTACGCTCGGATGTCTTAACAAGGAAACGACGGTCCTGCTTGTGCTTGTCTATATCATCTTTTTTTACCCGTCGGCCGCCGCGGGACAAAAAATCTTCTTCAACCTTCTGGTCATGCAGATGCTCATTTTCGGCGTCATAAAAATCGGACTCTTTTTCCTCTATCTGGATAATCCAGGCGGTTTGATCATTTTTCATTTGATCGATCACAATCTCGGCCTGATCAAACCCTATCCTCCTTCTTTTTACCTGATCTGGGCGGCTCTGTTTTTACTTCTTTTCTACAAATGGAAGGAAAAACCCCTTTTCCTCAAACAGGCGCTCTGGATTGCGGTTCCCCTTATTGTCTCCTGTCTTTTTTTTGGATACCTGGATGAGCTTCGCGACTATTACGAGCTTTACCCGATTGTTCTGCTCCTCATGGTTCATTCCGCCGCTTCCTCCTTGAGGATTCCATTTTCCGTCCTTGACAAATCCCGGCATGAGGTTCGATTTTTGGCATGAGAAGGTGACTGGGAATCATGCCGCTCCTGGCGAATCAGTCTTTTTCGAGAGTCAAAAGAAGTTCTACATCTCCGAAGGATTCAGCAGTGGCCACACGATATCCCGATTGAAGCGCCCCTTGGTAGAGCAAATACTCCCGGTGATAGAGACGGTGGAGCGGATATTTATAATCAAACATCCATCCCTGGTCCAGCCCCTCGGCCGCGAACAGCAGAATCACATCCGGTCTTCTCCGAATGATGTTTTGGGCGGTTTTCGAATTGGCCTCAATCGTTGTGTCGCTCCCGGAATTGAAACGGGCAATGGTTCTGTCCGTCAGTCCGAGAAGATCGATGGAGCGAAATCCGGAGACATAGGGCACGGCTCCCTGCCGCCGAATGCAGATCACGGTCTCCGGTGAATACCCCTCCTTCAGTTGTCGGCCCAGGCTTTGAAGCGCCGTCGATTTCATCACGGAATACGGATAAATCCCCTCATTGTTCAAGCTCCGAACGACGGCCAATCCGTTCAAGCCGGCATACAGAAGCACAGCCGATAAAACGACGGCGGGATAAAGCGGCCGGATTCTCTTTTTGCCCTCTTTCAGCGATGCCGCGGCCGCCGCGCTCACAAGCAAAACCAACGGCAGAACCGGCAGAAAGAAACGGCCGAAGGCCATCCAGTCGCCGCTGTAGGAGATAAAAACAAGCTGTCCCAGAATGATCAGCAATGGGTAGACAAAATCAGTCCGCCTTTTTTTCCATATCAGCAGAACCGGGATCAGAAGAAGAAGGAAACTTCCCGAGGGCAGCGCTTTGATCAGATTTCCGACAAGCGCCGTCGATTCATAGGAAACAAAGGTCCCCGGCGGTTTGGCATAAAATGTGTTGGGAAGAAGATCGCCGTATGTGGTCAACCGCCAGAGGAGAAAAAGCCCGTAGGAGGCGCCCCAGAGGATTTGCGGGAAAAGCAGGGTTCTCCATGGGTGAAGGAATCGTCGGCGGAAATAAAGGGTCCAGTGGAACAGTCCCGTCAATCCGAAAAACAGAATTCCTTCCGGGCGTGTCAGGGAAATCAGGAACAGAGTGCCGTATAAAAAATAAAGGCGGGCCGGTTTCGAATCCCTGTCATATTTTTTCTGAAGGAAAACCGCAAGAAGCAGAAGGGCCGCATAAAAGACCGTTTCCATTCCCGATACGGCGAAATAGGCAAAACCGGCCGTCAGACCCAGCAAAAGCACAACCCCCTGTTGAAGAACGGGATCCAGTCGCCACAAGCCGATGGTGCGGTAAAGCAGAAAGAGGGAAAGAAGAGCGGCCAGAACACCCAGTCCCTTTGACAGGAGAAGGGGCGCCAGACCGATCAGGCGGCCTCCCGCGAGAATCAGAACCCATAAAAAATTCGAATACCCCTCCACACTTTCGCCCGGGTTAAAAACAAGGCCGTCTCCCCGAGCTAGATTGTCCGCATACCGGAAAGAAATGAAGCTGTCATCGCAGGTCCAGTTGATAAAGAGAAGCTGCAGCAAAACAGCCGCCAGAAAAGCCGCCGCTACACCCCATTTTTTTTGCATCTTTGTCCCATTTTATTCTAATGGGTCTGGTTTATTATATCCATGCACACAAATATAACAACGCCCCATGAAATAAACCCTTTATCAAGGTCCCTGTCGACGTTATACAAACAAGGTCATGCCGGCGAATCAGAAGTCATCGTTTCGGAGTCAGTGTTGAAAAATCACTCAACCTTTGGTAAGTTGACAGTTCACTCACTCTGATAATCCACCTGCTTCAGGTTGAAAGGATCGGAGGGAAGGAAAAAAAATGTCATCAGCCAGGAGTATCTTCAGACGGTTCGTATCGGCCGGGAACTAACCCTGGAGAGGTCGGACACGATGGCTGGGTTTTAAGCGAGATCCATTCCTTCAAATTCAAGCATGAACACAAAATCCGGCCAGGCGATGACATTGGCCAGCAGCACCCATCGGACAAAATCCCTCACCAGGAGATAAATATCCTGAAAGGAAAAAGGTTCATTTCGGAAATTTTCATTTTATTTATTTATCA
>JAHIPL010000222.1 GCA_018894615.1 Acidobacteriota bacterium
CGGAATGGTCTTGAGGCCGGGTTTGGTTTTTACGTCCACATTGATCACGACCTGAGGAAGTGTGGTGAAAATCCGACTGAGTTCGCTCAGGGGCTTTCCCGTTTTCCGCATGACGGCCAGCAGCTGCAGGGCGGAGAGAATGCCATCACCCGTAGTATGGTGTTCCATAAAAATGAGATGCCCGCTGTCTTCTCCGCCGATCACCGCCTGCCGTCGGACCATCTCCTCCAGCACATTGCGGTCGCCGACTTTGGTGGCGATCCCCTTGATGCCCATCTCCTTCAACGCCAGGTTGAGACCGAGATTGCTCATGACGGTGTGAACGACCAGGTCGTTGACGAGCCCGCCCTCGTCCTTGAGGTTCTTGGCGCAGACGGCGAGGATTTTATCTCCGCTGACGATCCCGCCTTTTTCGTCGACGGCGATGAGGCGGTCCCCGTCTCCGTCAAAAGCCAGTCCGATGTGGGCGTCGTGCTCTTTGACGGCGGCGGATAGACCGTCCGGACAGACGGCGCCGGAATCGCGGTTGATATTGGTCCCGTTCGGATAAATGTGAAGTGGAACGACTTCGGCCCGCATCTCCCTGAACAGCAGGGGAGCAATTTTATAGGTGGCGCCGTTGGCACAGTCCACGACCATCTTGAGACCTTCGAGGCTGAGATCCCGGGGAAAGGTGTGGCGCAGAAAGACGATGTAGCGCCCCAAGGCGTCATCCTCCCGGGCGGCGCGTCCGATGTGGCGGGAGTCCACCGTCAATGCGCTCAGCTCGCCGGAAAGGACAAGGCGTTCCACCTCCCGTTCCTGTTCGTCGGACAGTTTGAATCCGCCGGGACCGAAGATTTTGATCCCGTTGTCCTCATAGGGATTGTGCGAGGCGGAGATGACGATTCCGGCGTCCGCATCCATGTTGCTTGTGATGAAGGCGATTCCCGGAGTGGGCAGCGGCCCGACCAGAACGACATCCGCACCCATGGACATCAGACCGGAGGCCAGGGCGCTCTCGAACATGTAACAGGAGAGCCGGGTGTCCTTCCCGATGACCACGCGCAGCCGGTGGCCGTCCTTTTTCAGGATGTGAGCGACGGCCTGGCCGATTTTCATGGCGGTTTCCGCCGTCATGGGATGGATGTTGGCTTTCCCCCGAACGCCGTCCGTTCCGAACAGTTTTCCCATATCAGTCCCTTCTTTGCAGGATTATCTGGTTTTGTCTGAGTTTGACGATGGTCCCCGCCGGATGGAAACCGCGGGCCGTGCAGTTGGGATAGACGAGGACGTTTTTACCCAGCAGCGTTCCTGGAGCGGTGACGGAGTTACAGCCGGTCTCCACGCCGTCGCCCAGAACGGCGCCGAATTTGCGCAGCCCGGTTTTGTATCTCTCGCCCCCGATATTGAGCACAATCTCGCCTTCCACAATTTTGAGGTTGGCCAGCTTCGTCCCGGCACCGAGATTGACGGCTCCCAATATACTGTCGCCGAGGTAGGCGAAATGGCCGGCCTGGCTTCCGCCCAGCAAAACCGCGTTTTTCATTTCCGTGGCGTGGCCCACAACACAGCGGTTTCCGACCAGCACTTGGCCGCGGATGTAGGCGCCTTGCCTGATTTCGGTTTTGTCACCGATGACGGACGGCCCCTTGATCAGAGCGCCCGGCTCGATGACCGAGCCTTTCCCGATCTGAATGCGCTCATCCATGAGGGAGGCCCCGGCATAGATGACCGAAGCGCCCGGAAGGACTTCACCGTCCCTGCGGACGATAAAGGTGCCTTTGGCCGCATCACCGGGATCGAGCTCAAATCCGTCTTTGTGCATCCGTCCGTCGTGAAGGATGACGGTCCGGGAAAGCGTGGGCCCGTCCTTCAGGATTTCGGACACATTGGGATTGATGGTTTCGTCGATGTAGGATTTCAACCGCTTCAGCCCGTCCCAGACATAGGCGCACCCCTCGAACAGTCCGGCGAAAGGATTGTCCTTCAAATCAAAAAAATCTTGAGCTCCCAGCATGTGTTCCTCTCCCTTCGGGGTCAGGCCCTGACATTATACATTTTTCACCTCTTTGGCAAAATGGGGACAGGCATCTTTTTTTCAGAAATCTTTTTTTTGACCGGAAAGCCCGCAACACCCGCGGTTCCTTCTGGGAAGACGAACAACAAACACCTGTCCAGCCGGGCGCGCGGACATCCGGATTAAGGAAATGTATAATTTTGTGGCCTGACCCCAAATCGGAAGCCGAGGGCGACGGTGCGGGACTTCATGGGGTATCCCGGCTCGGTGACGTAAACGGCATCCAGGAGATTCTCTCCCTTCAGAAAAACCGTGACTTTCCCCAGGCGAACGGACACACGGGCGTGAACCACGGCATACCCGGGCGCCTCCACCCGCTCATCAAAAATATACGTCTCGGACCGTGAGGCGGCCAATCCCCAGATCGAGATCGTCCATCTCCTCATTGGGAAAATATCGACGGTGAAGTTCAGCTGGGATGCGGGCAGAAGGTCAAGCGGAATATCTTCATCCCGATTTCGCCCGTGCAGGAATGTGTAATTGACGTTCAGGGCCAGCCGCCTCCAGCTTTTGCGAAAATCCGCTTCAAAACCCGTGATATCCGCCCTCCCCACATTCCTGTTGGTTTTACGCCCGTCGGGCAGCCGGACGATATCGATCATGTCCCGGATGCCGTAGTGAAAAACCGCCCCCGACAGTGAAAAACCCCCTTCATACGTCCAGCCGAATTCC
>JAHIPL010000223.1 GCA_018894615.1 Acidobacteriota bacterium
ATTCGATTAGAATTTCGATTAGAATTTATTTTTCAAAAGGGGAAGATTCTGCTATAATAAAGGTCCAAATATTGGAGGTATGCTATGAGGATTAAACAATTATTAAAAACACTGTTTCTGTCAATAATGATTGTCTCGATCGCTGCCGTAGGATTTGCGGCCAAGGATGTGATCACGTCTGAATGGGCGGCCGCTCCCCAAAAGATCGACGGTGTGAATACGGATTGGGAAGGTCTCCAGATGTATACGGAAAAGAAGGTTGAAGCGGACATCGGTTTCAGGAATGACGAGAAGTATCTTTATATTCTGTTTACCTTCAACAATCCTAGCAACCTGTCGTCCATACAGGGAACGGGAATGACCATCTACTTCAACAAAGACGGCAAAAAGAAAAAGAACATCGGTATCAATTTTCTAACAAAATCCATTCCTCCCGACGAATTCATAGCCATGTACGAAAAGCAGCAGGGCCCTCTGACCGAAGAGCAGAAAACCCAGTTTCGTGGCCAAAAGACCTTCACGGTTTATGAATACGAAATCAAATCGAAAAAATCGGAAGAAAATCTGGCTGTTGCAACCGGGGAAGGGATTCGCCCGGCCGTGTTCCGCCTGAAAAGTGAAGAGAAACAAGTCGTTTACGAGTTCGCCATCCCTCTTGAAAAGACCGTTGAATTGGCGCCCGGTGTCGGAGCCGAACCCGGCGATGCGCTGGTGATCGGTTTCGAATGGGGCGGCTGGACGCCGGAAACCAAAGCGGCGGCAGCGGCACGAATGGGAGCCCAGGGCAACCAGGCCGGAATGAGCGCCGCAGGCAGCGATTTCACGGGTGATACCGGCGGAGCCGTCGGTGGAGCGGGAGAAGGACTGCCGAGAGAGCAGCTCCAGCAGATGCGCCGGATGATGCCCAAGGAATACAGCTTCTGGTACGACGTGCAGTTGGCCGCTCAGAAATAAATCAGGATCCCTGAGGGCTCTCGGAGCCCTCTTTTTTTTCCGCCGGAAGACCGAGCAGCCGGCAGGCGCCCTCGTAGACCTGATTGTAGGATTTTTTTGATTCCTGCAGCTCGGCCAGTTTCTTTCGGGTCATATCTATTTCCTTCCGCATTTCCCGATCGATCTCTTCGATCTGCCGTTTGGCCTCTTCCATGGTCTGGTGATACAGTTTTTCCTGTTCCTTTGTGAGCGGCATGTTGTTTCCTGCGGCCTCCCTGTTCTTTGATGAGCCTGTGAGCGGATTCATTCTATCAAATTTTGCCCTTTTTGGTAATATGGCGATCGAGGAGGGCGACCGCTTCCATGTGGGCCGTGTGAGGAAACATATCGAAGGCAGCAATGTCCGACAGGGTGTAATTGCCTTCCCTCAGGAGGGAGATGTCCCTGGCCAGGGTGGCCGGATTGCAGGAGACATAGATGATTCTTGGGGGATTGAGTTCCTGCAGGTAGTGCATGGCCTTTCCCGCTATTCCTCCGCGGGGAGGATCGATGAGACACAAATCCGCCTCAAATGACTCTTCTTTCAGGACTTTTTCGACGTCCCCGGAAATGAACGATGAGTTGTTTAGTCCGTTAACGGCGGCGTTTTCGACGGCGGTTTGAATATTCTCAGGGACGATATCGATTCCGATGACCTCTGCGGCCCCTCCGGCCAGACAGAGCTCCATTGTTCCCGTGCCGCAGTAGAGCCCCAGGATCCTCTCCGAACCCGAGAGAGCCGCGAACTCCTCGACTTTTGTGTACAGCCTCTCGGCCTGGAACACATTGGGCTGAAAAAACGACGGGGGATAGATGCGGAATCGAAGGGAATCGAACAGCCTCTCCTCGATAAAGGGTGGTCCGGAGAGAAGGAGGCTGTCTTCGAAGGTCACCACATCGGCGGACCTGTCCGTGCGGATCCAATAGAGGCTTTTGATCTGCGGAACCTCCTCCCGGATTCGGGACATCAGCTCATCCAGAGCAGGCATGTCCCTTTTTGCAGTGACAAAAAGCGCCATCACGTCGCCGGTGTTTTTCCCTTCCCGAAGGACAAGGTGCCGCAGATCACCGGTTCCGGTGCGTGTGCTGTGCGCCTTCAGCCCGTGGGCCGCGGCATAGTCCGCCATGACGGGAAAAATGGTTGAAACGATTTCACTGAAAATATCACACTGCTGAAGGGGAACGGTCGCCTGTTTGTACCGCCGCAGGGGGGAGGACCGTTCCCTGAGTCCCAGGTGGACGATTCCGTCTTTTTCTCCGAAGGCGAACTCCATCTTGTTTCTATACAAAAACGAGCGGGGGGAGGGGAGAACACGCAGGTTTTCGGGGACATCGATTCTGCCGATGTGCCGCAGCGTGTGTTTCAGGTGTCCTGTTTTGATGTCCAGCTGTTTTTCATAGTCCAGATTCTGAAAAACACATCCACCGCAGGTGCCGAAATGAGGGCAGCGCGGGGTGACATGAAAAGGAGACGGAGCCTGTTCGCGGACGGTTTCCGCAAACTGGACACCCTTTTTTCGGACGGCTTTGCGGATGACCAGCTCCGCACCCAGGGTGGCGCCCGGGATCATGTAAGTTTTTCCTTCGTATTTGGCGACGCCGTAGTCGCTGGGAAGAGCGATGTCGATGACGGTCACGGAAAGTTCCGGCAGGGAAAAGACACCGAGCATTTTCCGCAGACGTCCGACCGGAAGTCCGACAACGTTGTCATAGTCACCCTGGATCTTTTCAATGAAGAGATCCCCCACGTTCTG
>JAHIPL010000224.1 GCA_018894615.1 Acidobacteriota bacterium
CATCCCCGCTATCGCATCCCCCTGATATTGAAGGATATGGAGGGATTCAGCCAGGAGGAAATCGCCGAAATTCTCGACAAGCCCCTCGGCACCATCAAAGCCCGTATCAGCCGGGGACGGCAGTATTTGAGAAAGGAACTGGAAAACCATTCCATTCCCATAAAATTGTGTGTGGAGTAAAGGTAAGCCATGGATATGAAGATTGATTTGAGGAAAATGGGCCGTGTCGGGGCACCTGAGTTTTTTGAGAGGCGCGTTCTGACGGAACTGTCCCAACGCAGGGAGAAGCGGTCAAGAATTCGGCGGCTGCGCCTGTCCCTGGCGGTAGCGGGAGGTGCGTTTGCCCTGGTCCTTGTTCTCGCCAATCTGTTTGTCGTTCCGGGACAGTCTCCGGTCGATCTGTCCGGCCTGGAAAAGAAACTGGCTGCAGACTCCATACAAGAGCGCTATCCGGCCGCCGGAACCGTGATCCCCGTGACGGAAACCGTGAATTATTCGCGGGAGATTCGTTCGCGGGCCGGCGAGCCGCCCACTGTCTATATTCTGGAGCAGGTTTCCAACACATCCGATGCGAGAATCATTTATTAAGGAGGTCCCCAAGCAATGAAGACAAATAAACAGACGATTCTCGTTTTTTGTCTTTTTGTCCTCGCGTTTTCCACTCTCGCCGCGGCTCCCTTGACGGGAGCGGGAGAGGCCGAGCTTTCGGTCATCACCAAAAAGGTTTTTCCGTCCGTCGTCAAGGTGGAAACCCTCAACCACATCCGGCGAGTGGCCACGGGTGTCGTCATCGACGGCAAGGGTCATATCGTTACCACGGCGCTGATCTCGCCCCGCGATGAAAAAATCTTCGTGATCGATTCGTCGGGAGAGAGAACCGAGGCTGAATTTCTGGGAATGGACTCGGAGACACACCTGGCGGTGGTGCGGGCCAAGAAGAGCCGGCTGCAGCCGGTCGTCTTCGGAAAAGCCGAGAACCTGTCGGTCGGTTCCTGGATCGGCGTCATCAGCTATTCACCCGAAAACATGCCCGCCGCCTACCAGGGAGTGGTCAGTTCATTCGGTGAGAAGGGCATCCGGCTCAATGTGCATGTCGGTCCGGGGATGAGCGGCAGTCCGGTCGTGGATGAAAAGGGACGCATGATCGGTCTCATCCGCGGCGCCTACACCGACGAGCAGCCTATCGTTTTTCAGTTCAACGAGCGCATCATTTCCGGTTCAGGAGTCGTCTTCAACCGGGCCGAAGTGCCGGCATCCAACATGGCTCTGGCGGTTTCCATCGATGTGGTGGACAACATTTGCGCCCAGATTATGGAAACGGGGAAAGTCGAGCGCGGCTGGATCGGCGTGGACGTCTTTGAGGACGAGGAAGGCAGAGTGGAAATCATCGCCGTCGAGGAAAAAAGCCCTGCCGATGAAGCCGGCCTTAAAAAAGGCGATGTCTTCGTCACCATCGAAGGCAAGAATGTGAACGGGGGAGAGATCCTGGTCAAGGAAATCCGCCGCCGAAAGCCCGCAGATAAAGTCACGGTTGTGATCGACCGGAACGGCAAGAAACAAACCATCAAGCTGGAGCTCGGTCAATACAAACAGGTCGATGTGATCCGTGACATGGAAAAGCAGTTCCCCGACCTGTTTTTCAGAGGGGATGAGTTTCCCGAACTCGACCGCCTCCGTGAACCGCGGACCCGGGTGTACGAATTCGCCCGCCGCAAGTTCATCGGCGTCCAGCCTCAGGCGCTGACTCCCGAACTGGCTGAATATTTTGGAGTCAAGGACGGCCGCGGTCTTCTTGTCTCCCGAATCATGGAAGGCGGCCCCGCCGAAAAAGCGGGCCTGAAAGTCGGCGATGTCATCGTTTCACTGGATGGGAAGGACGTGGATACCGTCGTGAAACTGATCGCGATCATCAACCGAAAGAGCAAGGGCGATACTCTTTCCGTCGTTTTCATTCGAAATAAAAAGCAGAAAACGGCCGACGTGGTTGTCGAAGAGGAAGGAACGGAAGAAGGGGGGTTGCTCGAGCCGGATATTCCCTTCGAACAGCAGTTCGAGGAGCTCTTCCGGCAGCTTCAGCGCAGTTCCCGGGCGGGACAGCTGGCGACCATCCGGGAACTGGAAAATGAACTCCGGACCCGGGGAGAGGAACAGCGGCGAGTGCCGGAGGACGAGCGGAGCCGTCAACAAAACTCAAAAAAAAGCGGGATCATATTGCATCGGGTTATAAAGTTGTAACCTGTTTCTTGTTTCCATTTCTCAGGGGGAGTCCGCCGACTCCCCCTTTTTTTTGTTCCGTTTTTTATTCCGCTGTGATTTGTTGTGCTCCGGTTCCAGCCACCGGCTGAAAAACCTTTCAAATTCGTCGGCGGAAAGAGGAGATCCTTCGTATTCCTTGTCCTCCGTCCTCTGACGGATGACCTCGTAGAGGATAATGCCAACGGATACGGACAGATTCAGGCTCCGTGTCATTCCGAGCATGGGAATCCGAATGCGGACATCGGCCAAATCCCGGGCTTCCTCCGAAATGCCGTCCGCCTCGTTGCCGAAAACAAACGCCGATGGTCCTCTGTAGTCCGGTTGGGAGTAGGGGACGGCGCCCTCCCCGAGATAGGTGGCAAACACGGTGAATCCCCTCTCCTTGAGCCCGAGAAGACAGCCCGGGGTGGATGTGTGCATCGCGAACTCCAGCCATTTATGGGCTCGGGTGGAGACCGCCTCATTGACGGGGAAGGGTTCATTGTCTGCGGAAATGATATCCAGATGCTGCACGCCCGCCGCATCACAGGTGCGGGCGACGGCGCCGGCATTGTGAGCGTTTTTAACTTCTTCAAGCACAACGCGAATGTCGGCGAAGCGGTTGGAGAGAACCCGTTTGATTCGATCCATCCGTTCCTTGGTCGGCATGCCTTGTACTATAGAAGCAGATATTTGGCAGCAAGGACAGCCCAGAAAATGAAAGTCCCGACAAGGGCTCTTTGTTCTTTATTGGCTGAATAGCGTCTTGTGCTGAACGGACTGTCTCCTCTCCTGGGAGCTGGAAAAAGTCGGGGGAAGAAGATCGGAACACTTTTTGTGTATATCCGGTATTCTTCCGGAAACAGCCGTTCCATTTTTTTCTTTTCGACATGAATGGCGACGGGGTAAAAGAGAAGGAAGTATCCGGCGAATACGGCGGCCGCCCAGAGGGAATGGGATCCGACGGCGATACTCACCCCAAGTAAAAAATTGCCAAAATACAGCGGATTTCGGGTGAACCGATAAGGCCCGCAGACGGCGAGGGCGGTGTCCTTTCGAATATGACAGCTGGCCCATGCGCGAAGAAGCAGTCCGAGCATGGAGATGCCTATTCCAAGAAGAAGCGAGGACAATGTCGGCCGGGCCAATATCAGGCAGGCAAAGACTCCGACCAGGGCCGCTCTGATTCGCCAGCGGTAGATTTTAGAGATGAGTGTTGATCCGTGCATCATTATTGAGTATGTCCAAAGCCATCCCCGCCACGTCCTCCGGTGTGATGGCCTGAAGGCAGCCGAGGTCTGAGCATTTTCTCTTGTAACAGAGGCTACATTCTGAGGGATGAAAGGCGACTTTGTCAAGGAGAGAAAAGGGTCCGTTTCTTTTAGGGTCGGTCGGACCGAAGAGGCCGACGACGGGCCGATCGAGGGCACAGGCCGCCTGAAGAGCGAAGGTGTCCCCGCTGATCAGGAGATCCGCCCTGTGAATGAGGGCCATCACCTGCGGAATGGAAAGCACGGGAACGAGGGGGACTCCTGTCCGCCGGTGGATTTCTTCGGCTATGGCCCGCTCGACCGGACTTCCCCAGAGCAGCAGGGGGAACCGCTCCCCGTCGACAAGATGCGGAATCATTTGAACCCATTTGTCGGTGAACCAGCGTTTGGTTTCCCAGGCCGCTCCGACGTTCAGCAGGATGAGCTGCCGTCCCGGTTGGAATCCCCGCTCAGCCAGCATGGTCCGGGTGAATGCCTTAAGAGGCGGTGGAATATCAAGGGGAAAAACGAAGTCCCCCTTTCGAATTCCGAGCAGTTCCAGCAGGGCCAGGTTTTTTTCGATCACATGCCGTGTTTCGGGGAAGAAGGCCGTTTTTTCCGTATAAAAGAGAGCGGCCAGAGGCTCGCGGCAGTTCGCCTTCCCGAATCCCAGACGCCTTTCCGCGCCGGACAGCCAGGCGGCGGCGCCCGATTTGATCAATCCCTGAAAATCGAGGGCGGTTCGGTCCTTCAATCGGACAGACCGGCGAAATGAGCGGACATTCTTAATAAATCCCTTTTTCCCAGGCTTGAGGGACGACTCGGGAAGAACCGTTATGTTGTCGATCCCGGGAACCAGGGACAGGA
This sequence comes from Acidobacteriota bacterium, assembly GCA_018894615.1. Taxonomy (GTDB): domain Bacteria; phylum Acidobacteriota; class Aminicenantia; order Aminicenantales; family Aminicenantaceae; genus JAHIPL01. Next base: position 4,353 of record JAHIPL010000224.1, read on the forward strand.
TGTCCTTTCCTTTTTCTCCCGTCAGCCATGATATCTCCGCATCGGGGAATCCCCGGCGCAGGGCGGAAAAGGCGGGCAGCGTGTGCAGGATGTCGCCGAGCGAGCTGAGCCTTACGATTAAAAACCGGTTCATTGATCCCCGTTTTTGCTGTGATGCCTGGAAACGATCGCTTCGATGATGTCGGATGTCGACCTGATTTTGGGTCCGCCTGTGATGGCGATTTGCCCTCCATAGGAGAGCACGATATCCCGTTCAGGCACGCTTTTTTCCGTGTAGTCCGAACCCTTGGCGTGGATGTGGGGCTTCAGGGCCAAAAGAATCCGTTCCACCGTGCTGTCCGTGAAGAGGGTTACATAATCGACGCAGGTCAGAGCGGAAAGCAGAAGCGCCCGCTCTTCTTCGCGCAAAAAGGGTCTTCCCCGGCCTTTGAGGCTGCGGACGGATTTGTCCCCATTGAGAGCAACGACAAGGATGTCCCCCAGAGCCCGGGCTTCCTGAAGGTAGCGGACGTGGCCGATGTGGAGAAGGTCAAAACAGCCGTTGGTGAGGATGATCCGTTTTCCCTCTTTTTTATGGTTGCCGATAATCAGGGAGAGCCGGTCCAGGGGTTGAATTTTATTCACAGTCCTCCGCGACCGCCTTCTTCAATTCCCGGCTTGAAACTGTGGCCGTCCCTTTTTTCATGACGACAAGACCGGCGGCGTAGTTCGCCAGGTGTGCGGCTTCTCTGAAAGAGATGCCGCAGGTCAGTCCCAGGGTCAGGGTGCTGATGACGGTGTCTCCGGCGCCCGTTACATCCACGATATCGGGGGAGCCGTGAATAGGGATGGGAAAGGGGGGTGTGCGCCGTTCGAACAGGAGCATGCCCCGGGATCCCTGTGTCATGACGAGTGCTTCCGCCTGGCATTTGTTCAGGAGTGTCCGTCCCGCCTTGTTGATCCATTCCTGATTGTCGCCGAGTTGAATGTTGAGCGCTTCCTCCACTTCGGATTCATTGGGGGTGGCGACGGTGATGCCGGGAAAATCCAGGATGCGGAAGCGGGAATCCAGGGTGATGGGAATCCGGCTGTCGTCATAGAGTATTTTGACTTCCTTGAATAGGTCCCTGGTCACGGTGAAATAGTGGTAGTCGCTGATGAGGAGGGCCTTGGCCTGCCGACTCAGTTTGCGGAGGGATGCATAGAGGGCCTTTGTGACGTCCGGCGAATCGGGTACGATGGATTCACGGTCGATGCGGAGAATCTGCTGTTTGCGAGTGGATTGCTCCCCGGCGAGAATGCGGGTTTTGAGGGGGGTCTGATATCCCTTGAGTGTGCAGAGGTGATCGGTGCAGATGTGTTCCCGGTGCATCAGGTCCAGGACTTGACGAGCCGATTCGTCGTCCCCCAGAACGCCGACGGGGAGGGGTTCTCCGCCGAGGGACCGGATGTTCATGAGGGTGTTGCCGGCGCCTCCCAGGGCGTAGAGGCTGTTGCTGTAGGAAAGGATGAGAACCGGCGCCTCGCGGGAAATGCGTCTCGTGGTTCCGTAGATGTATTCGTCGAGGATAAAATCTCCCCAGACGGCGATTTTTTTTCCCGCCATGGCGTCGATGATCCGGGCGTAGGACGGCGGTTTTTTTGATTTATTCATGGTTGGTCAGATTTAACCAAAAACCTTCCAAAAAAGCAATCCTGGATTGTTCATCCTGGATTGTTCACATTTTTTTTGCCGCATTGCCGGTGAAATAGTGGTAATATAACCGGTCATGAAGATGAGCAAATGGACATCGGCGATTGTTTTGGCGGCCCTTTTTATGAGTCATGGGACTGCAGCAGGGGCCGACTTGACCGGAACCACAATGGATGTGCTGAAGGAAAATGCCCCCAAGGTGTTTCTTGACTGCTGGCGCTGCGATATGGATTACATCCGGACCAATATGACATTTATCAATTATGTCCGTGACCGGCAGATCGCCGACATTCACATCCTCGTCACCATTCAGCTGACGGGTCCGGGAGGACATGAATATACGCTCGACTTTATCGGTCGCGGGGATTTTGCTGATATTCACCACAATTTGACCTACGTGTCCAATCGAACCGACTCATGGGACGACACGCGGAAGGGCATGGTCGAAGTGCTGAAGAACGGGCTGCTCCCATTCATGCTCAGGACGCCGCTGGCCGACCTTTTTAAGGTGGAGTACGTAGAAAAGCCCATGCCTTCCGCCGTCAAGGACAAATGGAATTACTGGGTCTACAGCGCCAGTTTCGGGGGAAGCCTCTGGGGCCAGCAGACGCAGGGGGGGATATCCCTTAAGGGGAATCTGTCCGCAAACCAGGTGACTCCTGATATGAAACTGCGCTTCGGCGTATCGGGAAGCTACAATGAAAACCGTTATGACCTCGAGGACGGCGACCGCATTCTCAGCATGTCGGAGAGCACCGGCTTTTCCGGGCTGGCCGTCAAGAGCATCACCGATCACTGGTCGGCCGGATGTTCTCTCGGAATTTCCTCCTCCACTTACAACAATATCGATTTTGGTTTTAATCCTGCCCTGGCTCTTGAATACAACGTGTTTCCCTATTCCCAGTCCACCCGCCGCCAACTGAGGTTGCTCTACAGGCTTGGTTATCGATACAACACGTATCATGAAAAAACCATTTACGAGAAAACCCGGGAACAGGTCATCGGCCAATCGCTGGACGTCGTCTTCGCCCTGCGTGAACCCTGGGGCAATGCGGAAATCAACCTGTCCGGGTCCCATCTTTTTCATGACCTCAGTCTCAACCAGATCAGCATCGAAGGGGATTTAAATCTGCGACTTCTCCGGGGATTGTCGTTGAGTCTGAATGCGGGATACTCCCAGATTCACAATCAGATTTCTCTTCCGAAAGGCGGGGCTACACTGGAGGAGATCCTTCTCAACAGGAAAATCCTTGCGACCAACTACAGCTACTCCATGTCCATCGGTTTCAGTTATACGTTCGGCTCCATCTACAGCAATGTGGTCAATCCCCGGTTTGGTTTTTAAGAGCGGCTGCCGGGTTTGACGGCCTGGTGGCCTGCGGTACAGAGGGGGCAGTTTTCGGGCTTGTGGTTGACGACCTCCATCTGAAAGAGCGAGGTGTAAGGGACACCGAACGACACGTTCCCTCCGCTGCGGTCGACAACCGCGGTCACGGCGGATATTTCGGCTCCTGAACTTTCAGCGATCGCAATGACCTCTTTCACCGATCCGCCGGTCGTCGTGACATCTTCCGCAACCAGTGCCCGTTCGCCCTTTTGAATCGTGAATCCCCTTCGAAGGGACATCTGTCCGTCTTTTCTTTCTGTAAAGATGTGTCGGACTCCCAGCAGCCGGGCCACTTCCTGACCGAACACGATCCCTCCGACAGCAGGCGAGATGACCAGGTCGATGTCCTGATTTGTGTGATTTGCGGCCGTCTGTCTGCTCAGTGTTTCGGCATGCCAGGGATACTGGAAGACTTTTGCGCATTGAAAGTAGGTGCGGCTGTGAAGCCCCGAAGTGAGAATGAAGTGTCCCTCGAGCAGGGCCTCCGTGTCTTTAAAGATTTTCAGAATGTCTTCCTGTGATAGAGCCATGTGTTCTCCTCCGGAGTTAGGAATTAATGGCCAAAGAATAGCACAAGTTTAAGGGCGATTAAAGAGGGATGGAGTCGGCCTTGACGCATTTCACTAAACACGCTATAAAAATAAAGATGGGGGCTGAACCGAAGAAGAAGAGGAAAAACTTTCTTTATGATGTGCACTGCCACGCCTTTCTTCTCCACCATCCGGGCTTTCTGGGAGTGATCAACCGTTTTCTGATGCGCGGA
>JAHIPL010000225.1 GCA_018894615.1 Acidobacteriota bacterium
GGTCGGAGCCGGCCCGTCGGGACTGACCGTGGCCGGGGACCTCATCAAGCTCGGACACAAGGTGACCATCTTTGAGGCCCTGCATGTGGCCGGCGGAGTGCTGAGCTACGGCATTCCGGAGTTTCGTCTTCCCAACGAGACTCTGCTGGCGGAAGTGGACTATCTCTGCAAACTGGGCGTGGAGCTCAAAACCAACTTTGTCGTCGGTCTGACCGCTTCGCTGGATGACCTGCGGGCGCAGGGCTACGAGGCGTTTTACATCGGCTCGGGAGCCGGTCTGCCGGGATTCATGCGGATTCCCGGGGAAAACCTGAACGGGATCTATTCAGCCAACGAGTACCTGACCCGGGTCAATCTGATGAAAGCCTATGATTTTCCCAACTATGACACGCCTGTCTTTCTGGGCAAACGGGTGGCGGTCATGGGAGGCGGCAACGTGGCCCTGGACTCGGTCCGGACAGCCAAACGGCTGGGAGCGGACATGGCGGCCATCGTCTACCGCCGGGCCCATGAGCAGATGCCGGCCCGGATCGAGGAGATCCATCACGCCGAGGAGGAAGGGATCGAATTTCACCTTCTCACCGTCCCCACACGCTTCATCGGGGACGAGAAGGATCGCGTCAAGGCCATGGAATGCCTTCGCATGGAACTGGGCGAGCCCGATTCCTCAGGCCGCCGCCGTCCCGTTCCCATCAAGGGCTCGGAGTTCACCATGGAGGTGGACATGGCGGTCGTGGCCATCGGCCAAAGCCCCAATCCCCTCATCCCTCAGACCACTCCCGGATTGGAGGTGGGCAAATGGGGCAACATCGAGGTGGACTGGAACACCATGGCCACCAGCATCGAGGGCGTCTACGCCGGCGGTGACATCATCCGCGGCGGGGCGACCGTCATCCTGGCCATGGGGGACGGCCGCATCGCAGCCAACGAGATCCACAAGTACCTCAACGGAAAAAAATAGTTCAGGATGAGGCAGGAACCGCTTTTTCAACGGACAAAAGGGCACATCGGTACGGATGAGTCGGGCAAGGGGGATTATTTCGGTCCCCTGGTAGCGGCCGGAGTTTTTGTGCCGGAGGGGCAGGATGATGTCCTTCGGGAACTTGGCGTGCGGGACAGCAAAAAGATATCCGACAAGCGGGTCCAGGAGATCGCGGAGACCATCAAGCAGGGTTATGTCCACTCCATCGTCGCCATCGGTCCGGATAAATACAACAGCCTCTATGAAAAGATGCGCAACCTGAACCGCATGCTGGCCTGGGCGCATGCCCGTGTCATCGAAAATATTCTGGCCGAAGTGGATTGCGGACAGGTGGTGACCGACCAGTTCGGCGACGAGATGTTCGTTCGTAATGCGCTCATGAAGAAGGGGAAGGACATCGAACTCATACAGCGGACAAAAGCCGAGGATGACCCGGCCGTGGCCGCCGCTTCCATTCTGGCGAGGGCGGAATTTCTCAAACGGCTGTACTTCCTGGGGCAGGATGCCGGGATGGACCTTCCCAAAGGCGCATCCAACCTGGTTGAGGAGGCGGCCTGCAGACTGGTGAGGGAGAAGGGGGAAAACGCCCTCGCCCTCTATGCCAAGCTTCACTTCAAGACCACAAAAAAAATTCTGGCGGCGGTCTGACCTGAACCGGTCCTGCAGCTCATCGTATCATCCATTCAATCATCTCTCATTTTTCCGTTTTTGAGGGTCCGTCTGTTTCCGTCCCGCCGCCGGCTTTGATTTTTCAGCCGATTTGAATAAAATATGGCTAGGAGTTCACCATGACGGATACGGAAAAGACTAAAAAGCTCTACATCAGCGATCCCTACACCTGGGAATTTGAGGCGCGGGTCATCGAAGTCACGGAGTGGGACGGGCACCCAGCGGTTGTGCTGGAAAAAACGTATTTTTACCCTGAAGGCGGCGGTCAGCCGTCCGACCGGGGGACCCTGAACGGGATCCCCGTTACTGATGTCCAGGAGGAGGACGAGCGGGTCTATCATGTTCTGGAGAAGGCCTGGGATTCGTCCCCGTCCGCCGCAGGGCGTGTCGATGGGGGGCGGCGTTTTGACCACATGCAGCAGCATGCCGGGCAGCATATTCTCTCCCAGGTGTTTGTCGAACTGTTTGACGGTGCCACCAAATCCTTTCATCTCGGAGAGGAGGTGTCCACGTTAGAGATCGCCCTTAAAAACATTACCGATGAAGAGATCGAGGCGGTGGAAAAGCGGGCCAACGCGGTCGTTTTTTCCAATCTGGAGATTCGAAGCCGCCTGGTGGATGAGAAAGATATCCACACCGTGCCTCTGAGAAGACCGCCTCAGAAGGCGGGTCTTCTTCGCGTCATCGAGATCGCCGACTTCGACTACTCCGCCTGCGGCGGCACACACCCCCTTCGGACGGGAGAGATCGGTCCCATCAAGATCATCAAGTGGGACCGGATCCGCGGCAACCTGAGGTTCGAGTTCCTCTGCGGTTTTCGGGCGGTACGGGATTATATCCAAAAAAACAGGAGCATTCAGCAGATCGCCAACAGTCTGACCATCAGCGATCGTGAAGTGGTCGCCGCATTCTCCAGGCTTCGAGAAGATTTAAAGGAGCTGAAAAAGGAGATGAAGGTGCTGCGGACAAAACTGCTCGAGGTGGAAGCCGAAGAGTTTCATGCGGCGTCGAAAGGTCCGGTTATTCAAGAGCTGTTCAAAAATCGGGAAGAAGACGAGATCCGCACTCTAGCCCTGAGTCTTATCAGAAAGGCACCTCACGTCGTTCTTTTCGGTCTTGAAGCCGGGGAACGGGGACATCTTGTCTTCGCCCGGTCCGACGAAATCGACATCGATCTCCGCGAACTCGTCCCGTTTGTGTCCCCCCTTATCGACGGCCGCGGCGGCGGTCAGCCCTCCCTCGTTCAGATGGCCGGCACCAAAATGGAGGGGTTGTCCGAAGCCCTCGCCGCCGCCGCCGCTTATGTCAATTCGCAACTTTCATCCTGTTAAGGAGTGGCGGATAAGGCGAAAAACTCCCTTCTTAAAAATTGATTCACAGGTATGGGTGGCGGGTGGTTATTCGTACCGCAGGGCTTCGATGGGGTCCATGCGGGCCGCTTTTTGGGCGGGGAAGATACCGAAAAACAGTCCGACTGAAAC
>JAHIPL010000226.1 GCA_018894615.1 Acidobacteriota bacterium
GGTGACCGCGAGTTCGGTCAAATGACCGTTCGCTCCTTCCTCTTTTTCGAAAGCCGGCTGAACCCGGCCGGAGCGGAATACTCCGTGCTTAAGGAGATCAGACTGCCATGAAAATCCTCATGTCCGTGATCGCCTATCTCATCGGGGCCATTCCCACGGGATTTGTGGTCTACTATCTTTCCGAAAAAAAGGACATCCGCCGGTTCGGAAGCGGAAGCACGGGCGCAACCAACGTGCTGCGGCTCAAAGGCTGGAAATACGCTGTTCCTGTTCTTGTGTTCGACCTGCTGAAGGGGTTCCTCCCTGTTTACATATCGCTTCTTCTATTTGAAAACAGGCAGATCGCCCTCCTCAGCGCTGTTTTTGCCGTTCTCGGCCACTGTTTTCCGGTCTACATCCGTTTCAAGGGAGGCAAGGGCGTGGCCACCACCTTCGGCGCCTTCGCTCCTCTAGCCCTTGGTCCCGTCGGCATTGCTCTGGCCGTCTTTATCCTCACAGTCATGCTGACGCGATATGTCTCTCTGGGTTCGCTTCTTGCAACAGCCAGCCTGATCCCATCGATATTTTTTCTCACGAGTGACTTAGGATTGACGGATATCGCCGCCGTGGTTTTTCTGGTGGTCTGTCTGCGGCATTCCGGAAACATCAAGAGGCTTTTTTTGGGAAAAGAACGAAAATTCAGGACGAAGGACCAATGAAAGCGGCGGTCATCGGCGGAGGTTCCTGGGGCAGCGCCTTTGCCCTTCACCTGGGACGTCTCAACATCCCCACCCTTCTCTGGATTCGGGAGGGCGACATCCTGGCCCAACTCCACAATACGCGCGAAAACACCACTTTTCTTCCGGGATTCAGATTTCCCGATCCGATATCCTTTTCGGGATCACTCGAAGAGGCCGTCAAGGACAGCGACATTCTTTTTTTCGCCGTCCCGTCCAAATTCTGCCGATCCGTTTTTGAAGGAATCGCACCTTTTGCCTGTTCCGACCAGATTTTCGTCAGCCTGACCAAAGGAATCGAGGAAGACAGCCTGATGCGCATGAGCGAAGTGATCACGGATGTCTTTTCGCCGGCATTCTCCCCACGGACAGCCGTTTTATCCGGCCCCAGCTTCGCGAGGGAGGTGGCCGGTGCTTGTCCCACGGCCGTCGTCATCGCTTCATCCGACAGAGAACTGGCCCGAACCATTCAGAATATGATTTCAAATCCGCTTTTCCGCTGTTATTCCAGCACGGACATGCCCGGAGTCGAACTGGCGGGGTCCATAAAAAACATCATCGCCGTCGCCGCCGGCATTTCGGACGGACTTCAACTGGGGTACAACTCCAGAGCGGCGCTGATTACACGGGGAATCGCCGAGATTTCGAGGCTGGGAAAGAAATTGGGGGCGAAGACGGAAACGTTTCTGGGATTGGCCGGTATCGGAGATCTTGTCCTGACCTGCACGGGCGAACTCAGCCGCAATCACCGTGTGGGTTTCGAAATCGGACGGGGCCGGCGGCTGCCCGCTATTTTGTCGGACAGCCGCATGGTTGCGGAAGGCATCACAACCAGCCGATCGGTCAAAAAACTCTCCGCCGCCGTACCCTGCGAAATGCCTATCAGTGAACAGGTCTTCGCCGTTCTGCATGAGAACAAAGAACCGCAGACGGCGTTGAATGAATTGATGACCCGGAGTCTCAAGGACGAATTTTACGCTTAGGGGGCCGCATGAAGAAACAAATCATCATCTTGTTGACGGTATGCCTGCTGCTTGTGTCCTGTGTTTCCGCGCAGAAAAAAGTCGAACAGAGCAGGGAGAACAGCCCGGAATATCAGTACAACATGGGGCTGTTTTTTCTCAATGAAGGAAAGCCCGATTTGGCCATCCCCCATTTCAACCGGAGCATCGCCCTCAGAGCGGACAATTACCTCTCCCAGCATGCTCTGGGGATCGCCTACTCCATGAAAGGGGAACTTGAACAGGCAGCCTCTTTTTTTCAGAAAGCACTTCTGATCAATCCGCAGTCATCCGAGACCCGGAACAACCTGGGAATGGTTTACCAGGAGATGGGATTCCTTGAAAAGGCGGAAAAGGAATACCAGGCCGCCATCGCGGATAAAAACTATGCCTCGAAGGCTCTTCCCCACTACAACCTGGCACGCTTGTATGTGATGCAAGAGAAGCTGCAGGAGGCCGTCTTTCAGCTGGAGAGCGCTCTCAAGCGCGATCCGCGATTTGTGATGGCGTATTCCCTGAAGGGCAAC
>JAHIPL010000033.1 GCA_018894615.1 Acidobacteriota bacterium
CGGGCGTAGTCCTCTTCGGTACCCGGTTCCGTGTCATTCAGCCCCAGAAAGACGATATCGGCCATTCGGCTGCACTGGTGCATGACCTGGGTGACGGTCCGATCGGGAGGTTTGACGATGACCTCTGTTTCGGCCCGGATGCGTGTGGAAGGCACAAGGGCGGCCAGGCCGGCTTCCATTTTCATTTTTTCCACTTCATTCTGAACGACGGATCGAACAATAATCCGGGCATCCCGCCATTCCGTATTAAGATGGAGGAGGTAAGCCAGAAGCAGCATCAGATCGCCGTTGTTCTGAAGTCCCCGCCACCAGATATCGATTTGTTTATCCTGACCCGGTTCATGAGACCAGTTCAATCGGGCCAGAATAGTGCTTTTTCCCGTTTTTGAGGCCGCGCGCATCACCCGTAAAATGGCCTCCAACCGCTCTTTCTTCCGGGGCCACCCAAACATAATGGTATTCGATTCAAGACCAGCGATACCGTGGGCCTGAAGAACGTCCACAATGCCGCTCTCATAGTCTGCAGTGACGACAACATTGCTGAAAACGATCAGCTTCTCCTCTTCAAAGACCTTCTCCATTTCCTTTCGCTCTTTATGGATTTCACAATCCTCCCGCTTGAGGTCTCCGACGATGATTTGACAGGCCGTCACAACACCTCTGCTCGTATTGAACCAGTTGGCCAGGCGGACCAGACCGATGCGCTTGGCAGGATCACCGACAAACAGGAGGATTTGCGGCCGCCAGTTGCGCGGTTCGATGCGATGGCGCCGCAGCTTGTAAAGGGTGAATCGAGCCAGCGCGACCCAGAACCCGGCCCGGACGTCCCCCCATTTCTTGCGCATGGACCTCCTCCGTAAAAACATATACAGAGACAGTTCCAGAAAAATGGCGACAATACAGGCAATCGGGTTGATCAGGAACATCACCACACCCGCCCCGAGTGAACCGATGAGTGACACATACCAGGGAACATTGATGGTCGGTCGATAGGACGGATCACCCACCAGCTTTTCCAGTCCCGCGCTCAAATTGATGACGACGTAGAGGGTCAGAAAAAGGATGGTGACGAACTGGGCGACGGCATTGAGTCCTCCGAGGAGCACAGCCGACAGGGCGATGGCTCCGCTGACCCAGGTAGCAATGGTCGGCTGACCTGTTTTAGATAGACGGGCTAGAAACTTCGGCGCCAGTCCATCGCCGGCCAGGGCTTGGAGAACGCGCGGGCCGCCCAAAACACTTCCGAAAGCCGATGATAGGATGGCTCCCCAGAGGCCAGGATAAACCAGCCAGGCGCCCAGCACGGCAATTTTAAGCCAGACAATCCCGGGAGCCGCCAGTTCGTTCGGAGTGAGACGATTCGTGACGGAGAGAAGGACCAGCACGACAAAGTAAATGGTCGTTCCCGTCGAAACGGCCAGGAGCGTGCCGCGCGGGATGGATTTTTGCGGATCCTTCAGATCGCCGCTCATTCCAATGCCGGCCGTAAATCCGGTCACAGCGGGGAAAAAGACGGCAAAGACATACCAGAGTCCCTGTGGAGCGGTGCGGTAGGTCGCCGCCAGTTCAGGGGCACGAAGCCCCCCGCTGAAAACACCGATGATCAGGGCGATGATGGAAACACCCACCGCAACCATGATCGGAATCTGGAGCTTGAGAGCCAGATCGGCGCTTCGTCCCGAAATAGCCGTGATGAGAACGATGATGATGGCCGCAAGGAACTGAATGGTCAGTGGCGTCACCGGACCGAATGAAGACGGCCAGAAACTGATCAGGGACTCGGCCAGTCCAAAACTGTAGAAGGTGATGCTGAGCGTTCGGCAGAGAAAAAGAGGGATTCCGATGGCGCCGCCCGGTTCGAGGCCCAGGCTGCGGGAAATCATGTAGTATTCACCCCCGACACCGACCTTCATGTTGGTGGCGACGGCGGATGCGCTCAATGCGGTGATAAAGGTGATTGCGCTCGCTGTCAACACGACCATAAGCGTCAGCGGAAGGCCGATATTGCCGACCACCCACCCGAACCGGAGGTACATGACCAGCCCGATAATGGTCAGCACACTGGGAGTGAATACCCCCAGAAATGTTCCGAATTTTAGTGCAGAAGTGGAGGCAATACCTTCAACTCGTTTGGATTCGGCTGGGGCCATCTATTTCCGTCCGACCGCTTTTTGAATAAAGGCGGCCACATCCTCTTTAAATTTGATGAACGACGGTTTGTTGATGTACATCATGTGCCCGGCTTCGTAATACCCCATCTCCACTCTGTCCATCAGCTCTTTGTTGAGCCCCATCTGGGAAAAGGTGTATTCCGTACCGAAAAAGGGCGTGGCGCCGTCGTAGTACCCGTTGGCGATAAAGACCTGAAGAAAAGGATTCTCCGTCATGGCCCGGCGAAGGGTCTCGGCC
>JAHIPL010000227.1 GCA_018894615.1 Acidobacteriota bacterium
CCAGCGCTGTTTGAAGAACATGTCCTGAAATTGAAGAAAGAGCGGCAGCGACCGGTCGGTGAGAGGCGCTTTTTCTTCCGGGTCGGCCTGAAGGTCAAAGAGAGCGCGCACGTCATTTTTGAAATCAACCACCATTTTGTATCTCTCCGTTCGAAGCGCCTCCATTTTCCGGCTCTTGCTCTCCAGTCCTGCAAAAAGGAACGGCCATTCCCCCTCGACCGCCTCTTCTGAAAAGAGCGGGACCAGGCTCCGTCCCAAGATCCCGTCCGGCCTGGGTACCTCCGTCAACTCCAGGATGGTGGGCAGAATGTCATAGATCCGGACGGGAGTTTTGACCGTCACACCTGAAGGGACGAGAGCGGGCGCCCACACGATCAGAGGAATACGGAGGGTGGTGTCATAAAGGTTCTGCCTGTGTCCGAAAACCCCATGTTCAAAAAACTCCTCCCCGTGGTCCGACGTGAGGACGATCAGGGTGTTCTCCAGGCACTGCCGCGCCTCCAGTATGCCCAGCAGGCGATCCAGCCCGCGGTCGTTGATGAAGCGAATCTCCCCGTCATACAGAGCCTGAAGATGAAGCCTGTCTCTTTCCGGCATCGCCGCATGAACGGACGGATTGTTCATGATGTCGATCCCGGTGACCGATCCCGAATAGCCGGGATCGAAACGCGTGTCGTAGGGAGGCGGAGGATCAAAATCGGGGTGGGCGTCAAAAAGATGAAGGAAAAGAAAAAACGGCCGGCCGGAGATATCCGCAAGCAGGGCCTCCACCCGATCGAGTGCGTCCGGCGTTGTCCGTCCCTTCTCGGCGGCACTGATCACCTCGGCTCCCTCCAGCGTCTTGTCATACCGGGTGGCGTCGGCATAGGTGTCGAATCCCTGATGGAATCCCCAGAAGGGAAGAAGATACGGTCCGGTGAACACCCCCAGGGTGTGACGCCCGGTGCGGCGCATGATTTCGGCCAGGGTGTCCCGGTTTTCATCCAGAAGAGAGGCCTCCGAAGTCACTCCATGGACGCCGTCCGGCATTCCCGTCAGGAGAGAGACGTGGGCAGGCAGGGTCCATGTGGTTGAACTGAAAGCGTTTTCAAAGCGCACCCCTTCGGCGGCCAGTCGATCGATGGTCGGGCTGGTATCGACACCGTAGCCGTAACATCCGAGATGGTCGGGCCGGAGTGTGTCGATGGAGATGAGGACCACATTAAAGCCGGCGTTCGTTTGACCGCACCCGGAGGCGAAGGCCAGCATCCCGGCCAGAAGAATCAAAATCCATTCCTTTGTTTTCATCTCAAGCCTTTTCTTTATATTCTCCAAACGCCCTCTCATTATAGCGCATTCCATTTCAATGATATAATGGTTAAAATGATATCCAAAGGATAAAACCATGCGAATTAAAATCAGAGCGGCTGTCATTCCGCTTCTTGTGCTCACTCTCATGTCGGTCGGAGCCTGCAGGACGAAGACGGACAGGGACGACCTGGCCCAGGCCCTGACCTCGGAAAACATCAGGGATGTGGACAGGGCCATCCGCACCTACACCAAAAATATCGCCGCCGCTCCGGAAGACGCCGTCGCGTACAACAACCGCGGGGGGGCTTACCTGCGGAAGAATATGCTTCCTGAAGCGGTGGCCGATTTTTCCCAAGCCATCAATCTCAACGAGGAGTTTGCCGAGGCCTATCACAACCGCGCTCTGGCCTATAAACAGCTGGGCCAGTTCGACCGGGCCGTCTACGATTTCACCCAGGTTGCCAAGATCAATCCCGATGACTACACCGCCCCGTTCAATATCGGAGAGATTCTCAACCTGACCGGGCTCTTTGAAGATGCCATTCTGGAGTACGACAAGGCCATCGTCATCGATCCCACGTTTTCCCCAGCCTACTCTCACCGAGGCCGGGCCTACAGCAGGCTTGAGAAGAACGGGGAGGCGATCGCCGATTACACGCGGGCGCTTGAACTGGACCCCACCATGGCGATGACCCTGAACAACCGCGCCAACAGCTACTTCATGACCGGGAAGTACACCGAAGCCATCAAGGACTTCAAAAAAGCCATCGAAATCGATCCCCGTCTCGCCCTGGCCTACTCCGGGCTGGGTTTTGTCTACGAGCGGTTGGCGATGTATGAAGAAGCCCTAAAAAACTTCAACACTTTTGTGGAGATCGCCTCCGACGACTACGAAGAGTTTGCGGAACAGGCCCGCGCCAAGATCAAGGACCTGGAAGCCGCCCTCAAAAAATAACCTGGATTATTCACGAGTCAAGGTTGATGTAGTGACGACGAAGCGGCTTGTGAAGGTGTAGTGAACTACATCGAACAGGTTGCAAGAAAGTCAATGCATTAAGATTGACTCGCCTGGAAGGTAAAAGCGGCCGATTTCTTTTTGAATACGGAATTTCAACAAGTGTATGTTCAATAATAGTAGTAAATACGAAACAACTCAGAGACATTCAGGGTGTTACTAATTCCATCGGCCGATTTTATAAATAATTCAGGTCAGGTGCGGAGGGTGAAGATGGCATAGCACCCGATGAGGCCGAACAGAAGATTCGGCCCCCAGGCCGCCAGAAACGGCGTCAGGTAATTCATGATTCCCAGGTTCTTGAACAGACTGATCGAAATCCAGAAAACGAGGCTGATCAGCAGGCTCATCCCGATCCCCACCAGCGTTCCCCGCTTCCCCATGGAAAAAGCGAAGGGCACGCCCAGCAGGACCATCACCAGGCCGGCCAGAGGAAAAGACAGTTTGTACTGGAGATTGATCTCGTATTCGCGCGTCTCGAAATTCCGAGTCTGAATATCGGCGATATAGCTTTTTAGTTCGGCGTAACTCATCATATCGGCTTCTTTGGTTTCCGTGAGAAAAAAATCCCGGTTTTCAGGGATGGAAACCTCCTCGTCCTTCAGCTCGTTGTATTCGACAGGACGGCCGTCCACGAAGAGACGCTCCCATCCCTTTGTCACCCGGAGGCCGCCCCCTTTTTCCGGGAATGTCGCCCGCTCCGTGAAGATGCGGCGGCGAATGGACCAGCTGTCCGAATCCAGCTCCAGGATGGACAGGTTGCTGAAGGATGACGTCAACGGTTCCAGATAGAGGTAGTGATAGATCCGGTCCCTCTCCATGCCCATAACCCACTGCCGGTCCAGAACACTGTAAGATCGTGGCGGGACATCCCGGATCTCGGCCCATTTCTGGTCCATTTTCCGGTTGGTGTAGGGAACGATATTCTCCTGAAGATAATAGGAAACGCCGCAGAACAGAACGGCCATGAACAGAACGGGAATGATGATGCGGTAGAGGCTGATACCGCAGGCCTTCATCGCCGTGACTTCATTGAATTTTGTCAGAAGCCCGAGAGACAGAAGCGCGGCCACCAGCGAGGCGACCGGCAGGATGATCTGGACGAAGGCGGGAAGCTGATACCAGATGTATTCCAGAAAAAGACGGAGAGACTTGTTGTGCTTATAGACTTCCTGGATCTGTTCAAAAAAGATGACGATGATAAAAATGGCGACCATGCTGACAAAAGCCAGAGTGAAGATGAACAGGTATTTCCGCAGGATGTAGCGGTCCAGAATATTGGGAAAGGGGAGAGAGAGACGGAGGCTGCGTCCGGACCGGCCGAGCGGAGATGCCGGGCGCTTCCGGTCCGAGGTTTTTTTCCGTTTCTGGAAAAGGAAAGCCAGCGGGGAGGATTCATTCAGGGCTTTCGAAAAAAAATAGACCGCAACAAACAGAAACAGGATATTGGGCCCCCACATGGCCAGCCAGGGCGAAAGGCTCCCTTCCCGCGCCAGCTGCTCTCCCGCCGTGACCAGGATGTAATAGAGGAGAATGATGCCGATGCTGACGGTGAATCCGCTGGCGCGGCCGCCTTTTCGTGTGGTGGCGCCCAGGGGAAGGGCCAGAAAGGCAAAAATGAAGCAGGCAAGCGGGATGGCGATTTTTTTGTGGATTTCCACTCGATGCCGGACATGCTGAATCTTTTTCAGCCGGTACTCCAGATCTCCCCGTTTTTCCTCAGGGATGTTATCCAGCTCTTTTTTGATCAGCGGCCCGTCTTTTAAAAGTTCGTCGAAGGTTTTCTCACGCACCCCTTTGCCGTCCGGGGGGCCTGACAAAATCTGTCGAATGTCGATGGGCTCCTGCAGCTTGTCGAAAAACACGACGTTGTAGTCCTCCGGGGCCGCAGGAGAGGAGGTGTGAACCGTGCCGTCCACAAGCTGAAGAAAAGCCGTCTCTTCTTCAGGGTTGAAAATCAGCCGGCCTTCCCGGGCCAGAATGAGGCGCGGGTCCGTATCGGGCTTGGCGGAGTGAATAAAGATGTTTTTCCACGTTTTTCCTTCGAGCACATCCTGGACGTAAATGGTCGTAGTGGGCAGGGTCTGATCGAAGGTGCGGGGATTGACCTTGATCTGGATCTTACGAAGCACCTCTCCCGAAAAAGTCTTGATCCATCGGTGATTGGACTCGGGGCCGAGATAGAGATTGAGTACGGAAGTGAGAGCCCAGGCGATAAACGCGAAGAGAAGAATGGGCTGCAGAAGGCGGCGGTAACTCACACCCAGCGTTTTGAGGGCTGTTATTTCCATATCGGAGGACATGCGGCTCAATCCGGCCAGAATGCCCAGAAGAAGGGACATGGGGATCGTGAAGGCCAGCATGGAAGGGATGAGATAAAGAAAAAGTTTTCCCACGGTCTGGAAGGCGACGCCCCTGGCGATAAACATCTCGGAATAGAAAAAGATCTGATTGAGAAGGAGAACAAACGTATAAGCGAAGAGACCGACCAGAAAAGGAGGAAATATTTCCTTCAGAATGTATCGGTCCAGCTTCTTCAGCACGTCCTCATTATAGGCAACTCACCCCCGAAAAACCAGTCCCGGTCCAAACGGAAAAAAAAAGCCCCGGAGAAAACTCCGGGGCTTCGCATTTTCTTGGAAAAAAATTAATACATGTCACCGCCGCCGGAAGGCATGGGATATTTGGATCCCTTGTTTTCCTCGGGAAGATCGGTGATGAGGCCCTCGGTCGTGAGAAGCAGTCCGGCAATGCTGGACGCATTCTGCAGAGCGGTGCGAACGACCTTGGCGGGATCGAGGACTCCGCTCTTGACCAGGTCTTCATATTTCTCGGTCAGGGCGTTGTATCCCTCGTCCTGTTTCATTCCCTTGACTTTTTCGACGATGATGGAGCCTTCGAGGCCGGCATTGTTAGCAATCTGGCGCATGGGCTCTTCGAGCGCGCGGCGGACGATGCTGATTCCGATTTTCACATCTCCGTCGGCCTTGAGGCTGTCTAGTCCCTTCTGGGAACGGAGCAGAGCCACGCCGCCGCCGGGCACGATGCCCTCTTCCACGGCCGCCTTGGTGGCGTGCATGGCGTCCTCGACTCTGGCCTTTTTCTCTTTGAGTTCGGTTTCGGTCGCGGCGCCGACTTTAATCAGGGCCACGCCGCCGACCAGCTTGGCCAGCCGTTCCTGCAGCTTCTCGCGGTCATAATCGGATGTTGTATCTTCGATCTGGGTCCGGATCTGCTTGATGCGGGCCTTGACGGCGTCCTGAGATCCCATCCCCTCAACGATCGTGGTGTTGTCCTTGTCGATGACGACCTTAGTGGCGTTACCCAACCAATCGATGGTGACGTTCTCCAGCTTGACACCGATGTCCTCGGTGATCACCTTTCCGCCGGTCAGGGTGGCGATGTCCTCCAGCATGGCCTTCCGTCTGTCTCCGAATCCGGGAGCCTTGACGGCGGCGCAGGAGAAGGTGCCCTTCAGTTTGTTGACGACCAGAGTGGCCAGGGCTTCGCCCTCAACCTCTTCGGCAATGACCAGCAACGGTTTGCCCATCTTGGCCACGTTTTCCAGCAGGGGCAGGAACTCGCGCAGGTTGCTGATCTTTTTCTCATGGAGAAGAACGACCGGATGTTCCAGCACGCACTCCATGCGGTCGGGGTCCGTAATGAAGTAGGGGGAAAGATATCCGCGGTCGAACTGCATGCCTTCGACGATGTCCATGGTGGTTTCGAGACCCTTGGCCTCTTCCACAGTGATGACGCCGTCTTTGCCGACCTTGTCCATGGCCTCGGCGATGATCTCACCGATGGATAAGTCGTTGTTGGCGGAAATGGCGCCGACCTGGGCGATCATTTCTCCGCTGACCTCACGGCTGATTTTTTTCAGATCCGCCACGACGGAGGCAACGGCCATATCGATTCCCTTTTTGATCAGGGTCGGATTGGCGCCGGCCGTAACATATTTGAGGCCCTCTTTGTAGATGATCTGGGCCAGAATGGTGGCGGTCGTGGTGCCGTCTCCGGCCACATCCGATGTTTTGGACGCCACTTCCTTGACCAGCTGAGCGCCCATGTTCTCAAGCGGATCCGCCAATTCGATTTCCTTGGCCACGGTCACACCGTCTTTGGTGCTGGTGGGGGAACCGAATTTTTTGTCGAGAACGATATTTTTGCCCCGGGGGCCCAATGTTTCCCTAACCAGATTGCTCAGCGTATTGACACCTCTGAGCAATGCCTGTCTTGCTTCGTCTCCGAGTACGATTTGTTTAGCCATGATTTCTCCTCTTTATCCCTTATGAAATGACGGCCAGAATTTCATCTTCACGGACGATGAGGTGCTCCACGTCGCCGACCATCACTTCCGTTCCGCTGAACTTGCCGATCAGAACCTTGTTGCCTTTTTTGACCTGAAGGGGAATGATTTTTCCCTCATCATTCACGCGGCCAGTGCCGACTTCGACAACAACGGCTTCCTGGGGTTTTTCCTTAGCGGTATCCGGAATAATGATGCCGCTCTTTTTCACTTCCTGTTCTTCCAAACGTTTCAGAAGAACTCTGTCATACAGGGGCTTAACTGCCATAACAACCTCCTTTAAATTATAATGAATTAATTAGCAGTCTCTGCTAACGACTGCTAATATAATGATTTTTCCTTTGGCTGTCAACCCCTTTTTAGCACTCTAAAAATTTGGGGTCAGGCCTCGATATTATACAATTGAACCAACCGGATTACATTTCATTCAACAAACCAGAAGGCGAGCTATTTTTTATGAATCTCCCCCTTAGATGTAAAATTTCGAGGCCTGACCCCAGTTTTATACTTCATCTTGAAAGGGAGGGGGGAAAAGGGATATAAAAGAGGGGATGAAAAAGACATGTGATCGAGAGACCCATGTTCTGACCTGTGCGGCCTGGAGAAACAATCCCACCCTAGTCCACGGCTTCGGAGACAGGATGTGGGAGAAAGGATGTTTTGATACCGACCCTGAACTGAGCGCCTACGACCGGATCATCCTGCGCCAGGTCCATTCCGACATCATCCACGAGATCAAATCTCCGCTGTCAAACCGCAGGGAAGGAGATGCCCTGATGACGGCAGGCAAAGGACTCCTGCTGATCATCAAAACAGCCGACTGTCTCCCCATTCTGCTGACCGACGCCGCAAATACGATGGTTGCCGCCGCCCACTGCGGTTGGCGCGGAACGGCCCGGAGTCTCATCACGAAGCTCGTTCATAGAATCAAAAACGACCTTTCCGTCCCCGCCTCCTCTCTCACCGCCGTCATGGGACCCTGCATCGGGTCTGACTGTTATGAAGTCGGGCCGGAGGTGCATCAGGCCTTTCTGAACACCGGCTTGTCCCTCCATTCCTTCCATCCCGGCCCTTCCGCCGCCGATAAATTCCTTCTGGATCTCAAAGCCGCCAACAGACATCAGATGGAGGAGGCCGGGATCCCCCCCTCACGGATATTTTCCCTCGGACCCTGCACTCACTGCGAACCCGCCATGATCTCCTTTCGAAGAGACCGCGCGGAGTGCGGCCGCATGTTCAGCTTCATCGGACTGCAAAAAAAACGCCTGTGATGTCCTCCCGTCCATTTTCTCATTATCATCTTGCAATTTGGTTTTATTTTAATTATGCTTTTCACACCGTGGAAAACACATACAAAGAAATCCGCATTCCAGGACTTCGCCTCTTTAAAAAAGGAAAGGTCCGAGAGGTTTATGAAGTTGAAAACAACCTTCTGATCGTCGCATCCGACAGGGTTTCGGCATTCGACTGGGTCCTCCCCTCCCTCATACCGGACAAGGGAAAGGTGCTGACGCAGCTTTCCCGTTTCTGGTTCGATCATACGGCCCTCATCTGCCCCAATCACATGATCACGGCTGATCCCGACGATTTTCCATCCGGGCTTTCACCCCACCGGGAGCTCCTCGACAAAAGAGCCATGCTTGTAAGGAAAACGGATGTTTTCCCCGTTGAGTGCGTCGTCCGCGGCTACATTGCAGGCTCCGGATGGAAGGATTACCAGTCCACTGGCCGGGTGTGCGGAATCAAGCTGCCGGAAGGGCTTCAGAACTCCGACCGCCTCGAAACACCTATTTTCACTCCGGCCACCAAAGCGGAAGAGGGACACGACGTGAACATCTCATTCAAGGAGATGCAAAAAACCATCGGTCCCGTTCTTGCGAACAAAGTGAAGGACATCAGCATCTCCCTCTACCAGAAAGCCTCCCTGCACGCCATTTCAAAAGGCATTATCATCGCCGACACAAAATTTGAATTCGGCCTGCTGGACGAGGAGATTATTCTGATCGATGAAATATTCACTCCCGATTCCTCCCGTTTCTGGCCCGTTGCCAGTTACTCTCCCGGCAGATCGCAGCCCAGCCTCGACAAGCAGTTCGTCCGCGACTACCTGGAAACCACCCAATGGGATAAGTCCTCACTTCCACCTGAACTCCCCCTGGAAATCATTCAACAGACATCAGAGAGGTACCTCGAGATCTATCGCCTCCTCACCGATAAACAAACTCTCTGAGGCGTGAGTGGTCGATCTCCATATTCATTCAAATAAAAGCAGTGATGGGGCTCTGTCTCCCGCCGAAATCGTTCAACTGGCCCGGCGCAAAGGAATGCGGGCCATCGCCATCGCCGATCACGACACCACGGCCGCTTATCCCGATGCCGTTCTTCAGGGAAAAAAGGCAGGCGTCGAAGTGATCCCCAGCGTGGAACTGACGACCCGCTTCGGAAAACGCGAGTTTCATCTCCTTCTTCCGCTGATTGACTGGAAACGCCCTCAAGTCCGGGAGTTGACGACGGAGGTGGCCCGCAGGCGGATCGTGGAGGCCAAAGACCGCGTTCGGAAGCTGAATGAGATCGGACTGGACGTCACCTGGGAAGATGTGTTGGTGGAAGCCGGCCGGCATCCTCCTGTGGGTGTGACCATCGCCCTGGCTCTCCTCAAAAAAGCAAAGAATAACGGCGATTCCTTCTTTCAGAGATATTATAACGCGGAGAAGGATGAGTTCGCTCCTTTCCGCTTTTACGAAGACTACCTCATGCCTGGGAAAAAAGCGGCTGTTCCCCGCCGGGCCATGGATCTGTTCGAAGTCCTTCAATCCGCCAAACGGACAGGGGGAGTGCCCGTCCTCGCCCACCCCGGCGCCGCGTTCATGCAGGCTGACATAACCGACTTGAAACGGTTAAAGGCCCTTGGGCTCGAAGGTTTGGAGGTCTACACTTCCTATCACGACGGCGCTCAAACAGCCGCCTATAAAGACATGGCGGACGAGCTGGGTCTCATCGCGACCGCCGGATCCGATTTTCATGGTCCTCTTAAACCCGGTGTTCCCTTCGGGTGCATTCAAGACGGCACCTATGATATGGTGGAAAGACTGCGGGAAAGGAGTCTCTCATGAACTTCAACTGGTTCGATATCGTCCTGCTTATTTTCATTGGAGTCGCTTTGATCATCGGAGTGATCAAGGGGCTAGTCCGTCAAATTGTCGGCATCGCCTCGATTTTTGTCGGCCTCTTTCTGGCGATGGGTTATTATTCTCAACTGTCGGCCGTCTTTACGCGCTTCATAAAAAATAACATGGTGGCGGATCTGCTCGGATTTCTGGCCATCTTTTTCGGCGTCCTCATTCTGGGCGGACTTGTTTCCTGGGCTCTGTCCAAGTTCATGAAAGGGCCGCTGAAATTTGTCAACCACACATTGGGCGCCGCTCTGGGCTTAATCGAGGGAATTCTGATCTGCGGGGTTCTTGTTCTGGCCCAGATGATTTTTCCCGTCGACAAGATCGCTCTCGAAAACTCCAAACTGGCGCCCTACTGCGCCCGAATGGCACGAACCGCCTACACCTTGATCCCTCAGGACCTCAAGGAACGGTTCAACCAAACCTATCACCGTATCGTCGAAAACCGGGAGGGGGAAAAATGACCGATTACCATTCACTGAATATCCATCAAAAAATGCGAATACTGATTCAAGAAATGGTGGACAAGGAACTTCCCCTCGATGACGCCCTCTGTGAATTCAGAAAGCTCTATATCAGCGCTGCATCGGCCAAATATAACGGGGTTAAAATCCGCATAGCGGAAGCCCTGGGGATTCATCGAAACACGCTGAATCATCTTGTTAATAAACTGAAAATCAAATAATCGAACCCGTCGATGCCGCGGATTTTTCAATCTCTCCCGAAAATATCCCTTCGTCCATAGAGAAGGAGCAGCGCCGAAAGCAGAAGGAGGCCGCCCCCGAACCAGGAAAAAGTCCGGCGGATACCAATCCACTGGGAAATCGAGCCGAAAAGGACAGGCCCGAGGGCAAATCCGAGATCAACAAAGGCCGCAAAAAATCCCAGCACGAGGCTGCGCTCCCGGCTGGAAATCCGATCAACAACCAGAGCGGAAAGATGGGGATAGAGAATTCCGGTTCCCAGCCCTGCGATCAATCCGGCCAGGACGAGATGGCCGTTCATCCGGGAAAAATAGAGAAGGATTCCTCCT
Organism: Acidobacteriota bacterium; assembly: GCA_018894615.1. Taxonomy (GTDB): domain Bacteria; phylum Acidobacteriota; class Aminicenantia; order Aminicenantales; family Aminicenantaceae; genus JAHIPL01. Next base: position 10,821 of record JAHIPL010000227.1, read on the forward strand.
GCTGAAAGACAGATAAAGGCTGGAATCAGCAGAAAAGGAGAGCCCCAAAAACGGAGGCGTTGTCCCGCGTACAATCGCAAAAAAACCGCCATCAGTGCCAGCGAGGAATAAAAAAAACCGGACAGCATGGCTGAACGGCTGTGAGTCAGAAGAGGCACAAAGCTGAAAAAGGAACTGAGCGCGATTTCAAAAAGGAGAGTGAGGCCGACGATGGCCAGAATGCGGCGCTGGAAGAGAAGGCCGGCCAGCCCGGAAATGGAACCCGTCAGTTTTTCTTCGAGCGGCACGGCGGGGAATTTCATAAAAAGAACGAAGACGGCCGGGACGAGCGCCAGTACAACCGCCAGCAGGAAAAAGGGCTGAAAGCCGAACCGGACGATGATCCCTTCTCCGATAAAAGGCAGCACCAGCAGGGGGATCATGAATCCGGAGGAGACAACACCAAGAGCATGTGTCCGCTGTTCGCGCTCCGTCAGATTGATGGTCAAAAGAAGCGCGGCCAAGATAAAAAGAGACATGCCGAATCCATGAAACATCCGGATGAATCCGGCATAGACGTTCAACCGCCCCATGGTGAGATACAATCCCGTCATCACAAGCTGGATATACAGCCCCCATATAAGGATTTTCCGTGATTCGATCCGACTCAGAAGCCATCCGCCGAACGGCCGGGCCGCAAAGGCGGCGAAGGAGAAAAGGCCGACGAACAGCCCGATCTGGCGGGGCGACCCTCCGAGATGCTGTAGATAGAGGGGAAGCAGATTGAGAACGGCCAGGGAGGAGAAGCTCATGAGCACCACGAACTGGATGGCGTAGATGGCGGGAGGCAGCTTGTGCGTCATGTTACAGGTTTTTCAGGGTTGGAGGCGCCCCCGACAAATTCAAATGTGCCGGCCCCGAATTATTCTTTGAAGTCGCTGATTTTACGGTATTTTTTGAAAAATTTGACCGTGGTGGAGCCGACGGTTCCGCTCAGCAGGACCAGGGCGATCAAGTTGGGTAAAGCCATGAACGCGTTGGCGATATCCCCGATGTAAAACACCAGCTTGATGGAGATGACCGATCCGACGAAGATCAGGCCGACGTAAATCACACGGTAGGGATAAGTCACCTTGACCCCGAATAAATATTTCATGCACTGCTCACCGTAGTAGTACCAGCCGAGCAGCGTCGAATAACCGAATAAAAAGGAGGAGAAGGCCACCACCATCCCTCCGATCACCGGAAGGGTGTTGGAAAATGCAGCCGCAGTCATAGCCGTTCCGTCCAGGCCGCTCGTCCACATGCCGCTCGAAAGATTGATGAAGGCGGTGAACGAACAAACGACGATGGTGTCGATGAACACTTCGCCGATTCCGATCAGGCCCTGGTGGACGGGAGAAGGCGTCTGCGCGGCGGCATGGGCGATGGGAGCGCTTCCCAGTCCGGCCTCATTGGTGAGCAGCCCCCGGCGGAATCCGTGCTGCATGGCGGTTCGAACCTGAGCGCCGAGAAACCCTCCAATGGCGGCCGCCGGCGTGAAGGCGTGCTTAAAAATGAGGGCGATCGATGCGGGCAGCGCCTCGATGTTGGCAATAATGACGACCAGTCCCAGTCCGAGATACAGAAGCACCATGGTCGGGACCAGCTTTTCAGCCACCGATCCGATGCGTTTGATGCCGCCGATAATGACGACGGCCACAAAGGTCGTGATAACGATCCCGGTCAGCCAATTGGGAATGCCCAGCTCGGAATTGAAGGCCAGGGCCATCTGATTGGCCTGCATCATATTTCCCGTCCCGAAGAGCGTGGCAAAAGCGCCGCAAACGGCAAAGGTCGGGGCCAAGATCTTGGCGACCCGTTTGAATTTGATGCCGTTTTTGATGTAGTACATGGGCCCGCCGGCGATGGTGCCGTCTGGATATTTTTCCCTGTATTTGACCCCCAGCAGCGCCTCGGCATATTTGGTGGCCATGCCCACCAGCCCGCAGATCCACATCCAGAAGATGGCGCCGGGACCTCCGGTGACAAGTGCCAGAGCCACCCCTCCAATGTTGCCGTTTCCCACCGTGGCCGCCAGGGCCGTGGACAGCGCAGCGAAGGGGGAGACATCTCCTTCCGCTTTGGTCTTGCTTTTTTTCCCCATGAAACCGGCAAAAATCAGCTTCATGCTGTCGCCCAGCCTGCGGAACTGAATAAACCGCGTCTTGTAGGTCAACCAGATGCCGGCGGCAAACAGGACATAGATCATCAGGGACCAGATATTGGACGCCGTGGCATCGATCCAGAGGGTAATGCTCTCGTAGAGTTGTTCCATTTTCAACGCTCCTTACGGGGAAGGGTGAAAGAGAGGGAATTGAGGCTGGACGGACAGGGAGATTTGGGGGGGCTGAGGATTCTCTCTGTCACCTTCATTATGATGTGTTATCGAATCCCTGTTTATACCATAAAACACCCTGTCCAACAATATAAAATACGTGGGCGGCCGAGGCGAATAAGGGGAATTTTCTTTTCATCCGAATGTGATTGTGATATGACATATGGAACGAAAACATCCGGTCGGCCGGGAGTGAAAATCCCGGCGATCGAAGGAGAGGCATATGGCCGGCGACGCCGTGACGGAACGGGGCAACTGGGGTTCGAAAATGGCCTTCATTTTCGCCGCCTCCGGATCAGCGATCGGGCTGGGCAGCATCTGGCGCTTTCCCCTATATGTGGGCCGCCACGGGGGGGCCGTTTTTGTCCTGACCTACATCATCGCCGTCATCTTTATCGGCTTCACCGTCATGCTGGCGGAGCTCGCCATTGGCCGCCACACCCAGAGCAATCCCGTCGGCGCCTACAAATTCATCAAGCCCAACTCCCAGTGGAAACTGCTTGGATACCTGGGTGTTGTGACCGGTGTGTTTATTCTCTCCTATTATTCGGTCATCGCCGGCTGGGCTGCGGGCTACCTGTACAAAACGGTCATCGGGGCCTTCCGGCACCTGGGCGCCATGGGCGGGGCGGAAACCTGGGCCACTTCGGACCGCATTTTTAAAAAATTCGCCGCCGATCCGCTGCAGATGATCATCTGCCTGTTCGTCATCATCTTTTTGACGTCCTTCGTCATATCCCGCGGCGTCAAGTCCGGCATCGAACGATGGTCGAAGATCCTGATGCCCTTTCTTTTCGCCCTCATCGTTTTTCTGGCCATCCGGGCACTGACACTCCCGGGGGCCGGCAAAGGCCTCGCCTTTTTTCTCAACCCTGATTTCTCCAAAATGACACCGGCCGTCATCCTCAATGCCGTAGGGCAGGCCTTCTTCTCCCTCAGCCTGGGGATGGGAACCATGCTGACTTACGGAAGCTACATCTCCAAAAAGGACAACCTGGTCACCTCGGCCGGATGGGTCTGCTTTTCCACCACCCTGATCGCCGTGCTGGCCGGATTCATCATTTTCCCGACACTGTTCGCCACTCCCGGTCTCAGCCCCGAAACCTTTGAGGCCGAAACGGGATTGATGTTTCAGGTTCTGCCCATCACCATTTCAAAGCTGCCGGGCGGATATGTCTTCGGTATCCTTTTCTTCATTTTGCTTCTCATCGCCGCCCTGACCTCGACCATCTCCATGCTGGAAGTGCCGACCGCCTTCCTTGTGGACGAGCGAAAATGGAGCCGGAAAAAGGCGGCCGTGATAATCGGCATCGTGGCCTTTTTCTTCGGAATTCCGGCCGCGCTGTCGAACGGCGGCGTTAAAATTTTGACCAAATGGAACCTGATGGTCCGCATGGATCAGGTGTTCGGGACGATTGCCCTGGCCGTCGGCGCCCTTCTCATCAGCATTTTTGTGGCATATGTCTGGAAGGCCAAAAATGCCGCCGGGGAAATCATGCTGGGCAACACTTCATTCAGGATCAGGCCGGTCTGGATGTTCTGCATCCGGTTCGTCGCCCCTGTCACCATTCTGATCGTGTTGGTCATCATTGTTTACGGATTGTTTTAAAGCGGCATTCAGAGACAAGGGATTTGATCGTGAAAAGAAACAACGGAGCCCAAGTTTTCCAAAAGAGAAAGCTTACGGGTTTTTTAATCAAACTTGCCATCAGTCTGATTCTATTCGTCGTCTACATCTTTTTCATACAGGACAAGTCGTTCGGAGACATCTGGCGCCCCATCCGGAACGTCTCTCTCCTCTGGCTGGCGGCCGCCCTTTCGCTTCATGTCGTCGGCCAGCTTATCAGCGCGGTTCGATGGAGGATACTGATTCAGGCCTCGGGGGACAAGGTGCCGCTCCTTTTTCTGGTGCAGTCCTACCTGGTCGGCATGTTCTTCAACCTGTTTCTTCCGGGGAGGATCGGCGGGGATGTCATACGCATCTGGGACAGCTCCCGGTATTCGAAATCTCTCAGCAAATCGTCGGCCGTCGTGGTGGTGGAGAGGCTGCAGGGCATCCTCATTCTCTTCGGATTCGCCCTGGTGATCTCCCTGTTCCGCCTTCCATTCGCCGGCCGCTATCCGGTCATCTGGGTGGCCCTCGGCCTCAGCCTGACCGGGCTGCTGGGGGTTGTTTTTTTTCTCCTTCCGCCGGCCGAACGGCTTCTCAACCGCCTCCCCGAGAAAGGGATAGGCGCAAGGGTGAAAACGCCTATCCTGGCCTTTCGAAACACCATCCTTCACTACAGGACTCAAAAACCCGCTTTTATTCGGGCGCTGGGCATGTCGTTCTGCCTTCAGTTCAACGTCATTCTTTATTACTTCTTCATCACCAAGGCCCTTCACCTGACGCTCCCCTTCATTGACTTTTTTATCTTCATTCCCATCGTCCACCTTGTGACTCTTATCCCCATCACCGTGAACGGGCTCGGCCTGCGGGAGATGTCTTTCGGCGAAATCCTTCAGGTCTACGGCCTCCCCGCCCAGGCCGGCATCTCACTGGGTCTTGTGGATTTCGGATTCATCCTCTTCGTCGGCCTCATCGGCGGCCTCCTCTTCCTCCTCCGTAAATAATCGGGGTCAGG
>JAHIPL010000228.1 GCA_018894615.1 Acidobacteriota bacterium
CAGGTGAGTAGCTCAATTGGTTAGAGCAGCGGTCTCCAAAACCGCAGGCTGCGGGTTCGAGTCCTGCCTCACCTGCCAATCCTTCTTCACGAGGAAATGAAGAGCGAACTCATGGGCAAGCGATATCCATGGGATTGTCGGTAAATTCAGGCTTGCAACGTCTTATTAAGGATTTGTGATGGCAAAAAAAAAGCGATGGTACAAGCGGTTTATTCCCTTTTTGAAGGAAGTGCGCTCGGAAGTCAAAAAGGTCACCTGGCCTTCCCGCAAGGAGGTCTACAACACGACCCTGGCCGTGATTTTTGCAACGCTTTTTTTTGGATTCTATCTTTTTTTGATGGACATCATTTTTTCATGGGCCATCAAACGGATTGAAGCGATATTTTAAAATCGCCCGAGAATAAAAAATGGCTAAAAACTGGTACGTGATTCATACTTATTCAGGATTTGAAAAGTTTGTGTCGGAATCCATCCAAGAACGTGCCTCTGAATTAGGTATTGAAGACCAGATCGGCCAGATTATCATCCCCACTGAGGGAGTTGTGGAAATCAAAGGTGGGAAAAAAGTTGTCTCCACCAAACGATCCTATCCCGGATATATTTTGATCGAAATGGAAATGACGGATGCAAACTGGTTGATCATTCGGGATACTCCTAAAGTGACGGGGTTTGTCGGTTCCGGGAAAAATCCGACTCCCCTCAACAAAGACGAAGTCAGTCAAATCGTCGAACATATGGAAACCACTTCAGAAAAACCGAAACCCAAACATTCCATTGAAAAAGGAGAGGCTGTCCGTATCATCGACGGACCCTTCTTTAATTTTAACGGGCTCGTGGAAGAGGTCAATCCGGAGCGAAGTACGCTCAAAGTTCTGGTGACCATTTTCGGCCGTTCAACCCCGGTGGAGCTGGAATTCCTTCAGGTGGAAAAAATTTAGGAGGACACATGGCCAAAAAAGAAGTTATAGCGATGGTCAAGCTGCAGATCGAAGCGGGGAAGGCAAGCCCCGCTCCTCCCGTAGGCCCTGCACTCGGTCAGCACAATGTCAACATCATGGATTTCGTTCGGCAGTTCAACGATAAAACAAGCAAAATGGAGCCGGGAACGATCATTCCTGTTGTCATCACGGTTGTTAAGGGAGGACAGTTCAGCTTCATCATGAAATCCCCACCTGCCTCTTACCTCCTGAAAAAAATGGCCGGAATCGCCAAGGGCTCGGGAGAGCCGAACAAGGAAAAAGTGGGAAAAGTAACGGAGTCCCAGGTGGCGGAAATCGCCCGGATGAAGATGGAGGATCTGAATGCCTCCAGTATCGAAGCGGCCAAAAACATCATCAAAGGCACGGCGAAAAATATGGGATTGGAGATTGTCAGTGGCTAATAAGGGAAAAAAGTACAGCAACGCGAAAAACCTTGTCGAAAAAGAGGAGTACGCACTGGAGGAGGCCATTTCTCTTCTCAGAAAAATGAGTTTTGTTCAGTTCAACGAATCCGTCGATATCGCCATGCGTTTGGGCGTTGATCCCAAGCATTCCGATCAGATGGTCCGGGGAACGGTTGTTCTTCCGGCCGGATCGGGAAAAACGGTCAGGGTGTGCGTCATCGCCGGAGGAGAAAAGATCAAGGAAGCGGAAGAGGCCGGAGCGGATGCTGTCGGCGGAGATGATTTGATCGAGAAGATTTCCAAAGGGTGGGCCGAATTTGACTCCCTCATCGCAACTCCGGATATGATGCGCGGCGTGGGTAAACTGGGCCGGATTCTCGGCCCCAAGGGTCTTATGCCCAATCCCAAATCGGGAACGGTCACATTTGAGGTGAAAAAAGCCGTAGAGGAAATCAAATCCGGGCGCGTTGAATTTCGGGTGGATAAGACATCCAATATCCACTCGGCGGTCGGGAAGATGTCTTTCGATGACGACCAGCTCATCGCCAATGTCAAGTCCTTCGTCCAGGCCGTCGTTCAGGCCAAACCTCCCGCCGCCAAGGGGAAATACATCAAGAACATGTACCTGTCGACGACCATGAGCCCGTCCCTGAAACTGTCTGAAAGCATTCTGGACAAATAGGAGAGAACAGTGAGTGTCAATCGGGAGAAAAAGGAACAGAAAGTCAAGGACCTGCAGCATGCGCTCAGTGAATGCAGCAGTTTTTATCTCATCAATTTCACCGGAATGCCTGTCAACAGGGCGACCGAACTGAGAAAACAGCTGAAGGATCATTCCTATTCCCTGGAAGTCATCAAGAATCGGCTGGCCCTCAGGTCTCTCAAGGCTGACTACCCCGAAGAGCTGCAGGAGCATTTCAAGGGCCCGACGGCTCTCGCCTTTGCCAAAGAAGACCCCGTCGGACTTGCCAAAATCATCAAGGAGTTTTCGGCGCAGCACAAAATGCTGGTGGTCAAAGCAGCACTTCTCGATGGGCAATATTTTCCGGGAGAACGGTTTGATGAAATCGCTCAGCTGGTATCTCGTGAGGAGCTGCTGGCCAAATTGGGATACATGATGTCCTATCCGCTCACGCAGTTCCTGCGGGCGATGCGGGCTTCCCTCAGTGGATTCGGCAACCTGCTGGCTCAACTGAAGGATCAGAAAGAACAATCATAAGGGTGGAGGAAGACCATGGCTGAAGTAACCAAAAAAGAAACGGAATCTAAGCAAGCCAACGCTAAAAAGGAGAAAGGTAAAGTGACGAAAGAAGAATTTTTTAAGCATCTGGATAATCTGACGGTATTGGAACTTGCCGACTATATCAAGGAATTCGAAGAGAGATACGGCGTCAGCGCTTCCGCTGCAGCTTTCCCTATGGCTGCTGCCGGGGGAGCCGCTCAGGCCGGGGAAGCGGCCGAAGAAGAAAAAACGGAATTCAATGTCATCTTGAAGGAAATCGGGGACAAAAAGATCAACGTGATCAAAACCGTCCGTGAAATCACGAGCCTCGGCCTGAAAGAGGCCAAGGATCTGGTCGACAATGCGCCCAAGCCCATCAAGGAAGGCATATCGAAGGAAGAGGCTGAAGAGATTAAAGCCAAGTTCGAAGAGGTCGGGGCCATCGTCGAACTGCAGTAAGTTGAGTTCGAATCATAAGGGCCGGACTGTTTTTAACGGGGGAAAACCGGCTGACCTCATTGAGGACGCCGGGGATGTCTTGATAGTAGGGGCATCTCTGCGTCATTCGGCCGGAAGCTCCGCCTTAACATGCGGGGCATTTTTCTGTTTGTATAACCTAACATTTCTGTGAGCGCGAATATGCATGAATTAACAAACATCTATCGGCAACGGGAAGATTTTTCCAAGATTTCGAGCGTTTTTCCGATGCCGGATCTTTTGGACATCCAAAGACTCTCCTATCGGGAATTTCTCCAGATGAAGATGCTTCCCGAAGAAAGGAAGGATATCGGGCTGCATGCAGCCTTCAAGGATATTTTTCCCATCTCCGATTTCAAGGAGACGACGCAGCTGGATTTCATCAGCTATTCCATAGGCAACTGGGAATGCAAGTGCGGCCGGCTCAAAGGCGTTGAAAACTCCCGCCGCCGCTGTGGAGGCTGTGGAACGCTCCTTCAGCCGGACTCCGATCTGGCGGATACCGAAATCTGCCCCTACTGCTCCGTCATCGGAAAAATTGAACTTCCGGTCTGTGAACACTGTGGCGACAGGGTCAATCTGAAGATGAAATACAGCCCGATGGAGTGCCTGCAGAAAGGGTACACCTATTCCGTGCCTCTGCGCATCAAGGTGAGGCTCATCAGCTGGGAAAGGGATCCCGCCACAAAAGCGAAGCGCTTGAAGCATATCAAGGAACAGGAAGTCTATTTCGGCGATATTCCGCTCATGACGGATAAAGGCACCTTTATCTTCAACGGCATCGAACGCGTGATTGTCAGCCAGCTGCAGCGTTCGCCTGGTGTTTTTTTCCGGCCGGGGGAGCACAAGGGGCTCCATGTCGGAAAAATCATCCCTTACCGCGGCGCCTGGGTGGAGTTCGAATACGATGCCAAGGAGCTTCTCTATGTCCGTCTGGACAGAAAGAAGAAATTTCTGATCTCCGTCTTTCTGCGGGCGCTGGGATTCGGCGCCACTCCGGATATCCTCCGTATTTTCTACACCTCCCATAAAATAATGCCCGTGGGCGGCAAGCTGAACTGGGAAGTGAATGACCATCTTCTGGGAAAAACCGTGAGTGAGGATGTCGTTTCCGCGTCTTCCAAGGATGTAATCCTCAAGGCCAATAAAAAAATAACCAGGGAAGCGCTGGAAGCGTTCAAGCAAAAGAAAATAGAAAAAGTTCTCCTGGCTGAAAAGGAATTTAAAAAGGCTTATGCCTTGACCGGAATCGAAGGCGTCACCAAACCCAATGACGAGATCACCGACCTCCAATTCGATCAGCTGGCCGGCCAGTCGGAACCGTTTGAGATCTTCTTTCCTGAGCACAGCAAGAACACCGCCGGATTCGTGATCGTCAATACGCTTAAAAAGGATGTCTGCAAGGACACCAATCAAGCTCTGGCCGAAATCTACCGCAAGCTGCGGCCGGGTGAACCACACACAATGGAGAGCGCCCATACCCTGTTCCGGAATCTGTTTTACAACCCGCAGAAGTACAATTTCAGCCGCATCGGCCGGCTGAAGATGAATATCAAGTTGAACCTGGAAACCTCTTTGGATGACAAAACCCTCAAACCCCAAGATTTTGTCGAGGTCATCCGATATCTGCTCGGACTTCGTGTGGGAGCGGGCAGCGTGGATGATATCGATCATCTGGGCAACCGCCGTGTCCGGTCCATCGGCGAACTTGTTGAAAACGCATTTCGCATCGGTTTGACCCGAATGGAGCGGACGGTCAAGGAGAAAATGACGATTTCTCAGGATCTGGCCTCGGCCATGCCGCAGGACCTGATCAATTCCAAACCCGTCATCGCCGCCCTCAAGGAATTTTTCGGAAGCTCCCAGCTGTCCCAGTTCATGGATCAGATCAACAGTCTGGCCGAGCTGACCCATAAACGACGGCTCAGCGCCCTCGGGCCCGGCGGTCTGAGTCGGGAGCGGGCGGGGTTTGAAGTCCGTGACATTCAGAATTCCCACTACGGCCGCATCTGTCCCATCGAAACTCCTGAAGGTCCGAATATCGGACTGATTTCATCCCTCAGCTGTTACGCCAAGGTCAATGAATTCGGCTTCATCGAAACGCCCTACAGGAAAGTGGAAAAAGGCCGTGTTCTGGATTTTATCCGGATCCTCCATTCCGGGAAATCATCCTTTAAAGTAGGTGAGGTTATTGAAAGGGAAGTGCTGGACAAGGAAATCGGTAAAATGACGAAGGCGGGCAAAAAACAGATGCCCGTTGTCGAGCCGTTCTGTTTTTACCTCACCGCCTGGGAAGAGGAGAAGTTCAATATCGCCCAGGCCAATGCGATCGTGGATGAAAAGGGATTTTTCACCAAGGATCTGATTTCGGCCAGGCAGATGGGCAACTTCAAGCTCATTCCGAAGGACCTGATCAACTATATCGATGTTTCCCCCAAGCAGTTGGTTTCCCTTTCCGCCTCCCTCATCCCCTTTCTCGAACATGACGACGCCAACAGGGCTCTCATGGGATCCAACATGCAGCGGCAGGCCGTTCCCCTCCTTCGTCCCGAGGCTCCGCGTGTCGGCACGGGTATCGAACACTTGGTGGCCAAAGGTTCGGGAGACGTCATTACCTGTCGGCGGTCCGGAGTGGTTGAATTTGTTGATGCCGAGCGCATTCTTGTCCGTGTGGACGAGAGCGGCAACGGCGGTTCCGGTGTAGATGTCGGAACGGATCTCTATCTTCTCATTAAATTTCTGCGGACCAACCAGAACACATGCCTGACCCATCGCCCCATCGTCCGGAAAGGTGACGCCGTCATCGCCGGACAGATCCTGGCCGACAGCTCGTGCACGGACAACGGAGAGCTCTCTCTCGGGCGCAATGTTTTCTGTGCCTTTATGCCCTGGCGGGGATACAATTTTGAGGACGCCATCGTTGTCTCCGAAAAGTTGATCAAGGACGATATTTTTACATCGCTTCACATCGTCGAGGAAACCATCGAGGCCAGGGACACCAAACTGGGACCCGAAGAGATCACCCGTGACATTCCCAATGTGCCCGAAAATCTGCTCAGGAATCTGGATGAGAGCGGAATCGTCCGCATCGGCGCCCATGTCAAATCCGGCGATATTCTCGTCGGCAAAGTAGCCCCCAAGGGGGAGACGCAGCTGTCTCCGGAAGAAAAGCTGCTCAAGGCGATCTTTGGAGAGAAAGCCCTCGATGTCAAGGACGCGTCCCTGTACTGCTCACCCGGGATTGAAGGCACCGTGATCGATGTCCGGATATTTTCGCGCCGGGGGATTGAAAAAGAAATGCGGGCCAAGTCCATCGAACAGGATGAAATCGCCAAGATGAAGCGCAACCTGGACGATGAGAACTCCATCCTGGAGGGTGAGAAAAACCGGCGGATCCGCGTCATCCTGAATGGTGAAACCCTGGACAAGGAGTTTAAGTCCGGGGAGATGACCCTTAAGGCGGGGACAAAGCTGACGACCAAAATTCTCAGTCAGGTGACCGATAAGGATATTCCCAAGCTCAAACTCAAGGCGAATGCTGAACGGGAAAAGAAAATCAAGGATATCGATATCAAGGTCAAGCGCCAGATCGAAGCCCTGAAGGGAATTCACAAGGATAAGGTGGACATCCTCAAAAAAGGAGATGAGCTGTCTCCCGGGGTCATCCAGGTGATCAAGGTCTATATCGCGATGAAGCGGAAGCTTTCGGTGGGGGACAAGGTCTCGGGACGTCACGGCAACAAGGGTATCATCGCCAAGATCGTTCCGGAAGAAGACATGCCCCGCCTGCCGAACGGCAGCCCGGTGGAAATCGTCCTGAATCCCTTGGGTGTTCCGTCCCGAATGAACGTCGGCCAGATCCTGGAAACCCATCTCGGATGGGCGGCCAAGGAGCTCGATCTCTGGATCTCGACGCCGGTCTTTGACGGCATTTCGGAGAAGGAGATCAAGGGACTTCTGGTCAAGGCGGGCCTGCCTGAAAGCGGCAAGGTGCCCCTCTTCGACGGCATCAGCGGTGAACTTTTTGACCAGGAAGTGACGGTTGGAGTTATCTACATCATGAAACTCTATCACCTGGTGGACGACAAGATTCACGCCCGCTCGACGGGGCCCTACTCGCTGATCACTCAGCAGCCGCTGGGAGGAAAGGCGCAGTTCGGAGGTCAGCGGTTCGGAGAGATGGAGGTCTGGGCGCTGGAGGCCTACGGCGCGGCTTACACTCTTCAGGAAGTCCTGACAGCCAAATCGGATGACGTGGAAGGTCGGGCCAAAATCTACGAGTCTATCGTCAAAGGCGACCTCGATTTTAAGCCGGGGCTGCCCGAATCGGTCAATGTTCTCATTCGGGAGCTTCAGAGCCTGTGTCTCAATTTTGAACTGGAAAAAGCCGAAAAAGAGGACGTTCTTCCCTGGGGCATTGATGTTCCCCAAATCCTCAAAGGAGATGAGTGATGGATGTCAGGCACACCATAGGCGGTAAACCCAAACCGGACTTCGATCGCGTCCGGATCAGCATCGCTTCTCCCGAAAAAATCAAGAGCTGGTCCTGGGGTGAAGTGACCAAGCCTGAGACCATTAATTACAGGACATTCAAGCCGGAAAAAGACGGGTTGTTCTGTGCCAAGATTTTCGGGCCGATCAATGATTATGAATGCCTGTGCGGCAAATACAAGCGAATGAAGTACAGGGGGATTATCTGCGAACGCTGCGGTGTCGAGGTCACCCGGTCCAAAGTCCGGAGGGAACGGATGGGGCACATCCTTCTCGCTTCTCCTGTGGCTCACATCTGGTTTTTCAAGGGCACTCCCAGCCGCATCGGTCTCGTTCTCGATCTGTCCATCAAGGACCTGGAAAAAGTGCTGTACTTCGAGTCATACATCGTCCTCGATCCCGCCGATACGGAATTGAAGAAGATGCAGCTGCTGAGCGAAGAGGAGTTCAAGGAAGCTCAGGAAAAGTACGGCGATTCCTTTGAGGCCCTCATCGGAGCGGACGCCATTAAAAAACTGCTGGAGAAGATCGACATCAACAAGGCGGCCGTCCATCTTCGCGAGCGGATGAAAACGGAAACCTCCCAGCAGAGGAAACTCCGCCATGCCAAGAGACTTCGAGTGTTCAAGGCGCTGAAACTATCGGGAAACCGTCCGGAATGGATGATCCTGGATGTGATTCCTGTCATCCCGCCGGACCTGCGTCCGCTCGTCCGTCTGGACGGAGGGCGTTTCGCCACATCCGATCTCAACGATCTCTACCGCCGCGTCATCAACCGAAACAACCGGTTAAAAAAGCTGATCGAGCTGCGTGCACCGGAACTCATCATCCGCAACGAGAAACGGATGCTTCAGGAAGCCGTGGACGCCCTCTTCGACAACGGCAAGCGCGGGCGGGTTCACCTTGGCGCCAACAGGCGTCCCCTTAAATCCCTCAGCGAGGCTCTGCGCGGCAAGCAGGGACGTTTCCGCCAGAATCTTCTGGGAAAACGTGTCGACTACTCCGGACGTTCCGTCATTGTGGTCGGACCGGAATTGAAGTTGAACCAGTGCGGCCTGCCGAAAAAGATGGCCCTCGAGCTGTTTAAACCTTTCATCTTCAACAAGCTGGAAAAGGAAGGGCTGGTACCCAGCGTAAAAGTGGCCCGGGAATGGCACGAACAGGAGAGACCGGAGGTCTGGGATTATCTGGAAGAAGTCGTCCGGGAGCATCCCATCCTCCTCAACCGCGCGCCCACCCTTCACCGCCTTGGCATCCAGGCCTTTGAGCCCATACTGGTCGAGGGCAAGGCCATTCAGATCCATCCCCTTGTCTGCGCCGCCTTCAATGCGGACTTCGATGGAGACCAGATGGCCGTGCACATCCCTCTTTCCGTAGAGGCCCAGATCGAGGCGCAGAATCTCATGATGGCGACGCAGAATATTCTTTCTCCGGCCAACGGACGTCCCTTGGCCATTCCCAGCCAGGACATGATTCTGGGCGCCTATTATCTGACTCTTGCCAAAAACAAGGAAAAAGGGGAAGGCCGCGTATTTTCCTCCTTTCATGAAGTGCTTTTGGCTTACGAAAACAAGCATATATCACTTCATGCGATCATCAAGGTCCGCTACAGCGGAAGATTCATGAACCTAGCCACTTTTTATGATAATCAGGCCGTTCTCACCTGTCCTATCAAGGAGATGGAGCGGACTCTGATTGAGACGACGGCCGGGCGGATCATCCTGAACGATGTTCTTCCCAAAGGCATTCCCTTCATCAACGGCATGATGAAAAAGAAGGGCGTGTCCAATCTGATCTACTACACCTACCTCAGCGTGGGGCTGCCCCCGACCATCGTGCTGCTGGACAAAATGAAGGAACTGGGATTCAAGTTCGCCACAATCGCCGGTTTTTCTCTCGGTATCGACGACTTTGTCATTCCGGATGAAAAATACATACTCGTGGAAAAGGCCCAGAAAGACGTTCTGAAAATAGAGAAATTTTACAGAGACGGCACCATCTCAGCGGGAGAGCGGTTCAACCGGGTCATCGAGATCTGGAGCTCGACCACGGACAAGGTCAAGGCCACTATGATCGAGCAGATGCGTAAGGAAAGCTTTGAAGGCGGAAAGCTCAATCCGCTCTTCGTCATGGCCGATTCCGGATCCCGAGGCAACGAACAGCAGATCCGTCAGCTGGCAGGTATGCGCGGGCTGATGAGTAAGCCTTCGGGAGAAATTCTTGAGACCCCCATCATCGCCAACCTTCGAGAAGGGCTGAATGTTCTGCAGTACTTCATCTCCACACACGGCGCGCGCAAGGGATTGGCCGATACGGCTCTCAAAACCGCCAATTCCGGCTATCTGACAAGGAAGCTGGTGGATGTCGCCCAGGAAGTCATCATCGATGAGCTGGACTGCGGCACCCTCAAGGGGATCAATGTCACGGCCATCGTTGTAAACGGAGAGCTGGTCGAACCTTTTATCGACCGTATCGTGGGCCGGACATCGCTGGAAAGGTTGCTTCATCCCGACAACAGCGAGGTGATCGTGGACATGAACGAGGAGATCACCGAGGAGACCGCCCAGAAGATGGAGGAAGTGGGAATCGAAAAAGTAAAAATCCGGTCTCTTCTCACCTGCGAGTCGAACCGCGGTGTCTGCCAGCTGTGCTACGGACGGGACCTGTCCAAAGGGATGCCGGTGGAACTGGGCGAGGCCGTGGGCATCGTCGCCGCGCAGTCTATCGGGGAACCCGGCACTCAGCTCACCATGCGGACCTTTCATGTTGGAGGGATTGCCATGCGCGGTGCCGAGAGGTCCAAGCTGGAAGCCAAAAATGACGGAATCATCAAGTTCAACAATCTGAATTCCGTTATTGATAAAGAGGGAACCCTGATCGTCGTCAACCGCAACGCCAAAATCGCCATTCTGGATCACCGGAGCCGGGAGATGGAACACTATCAGGTTCCTTACGGCGCCAAGGTTCTGGTCAAGGATGGCGACGAAGTCAAGAGCCGGCAGGGATTCGCCGAATGGGATCCCTTCAGCTCCTTTATTCTGACCGAGGAATCCGGTCAGGTGAAGTTTAACGACGTCATTCTGGGAGTGACCATGGAGGAAGTCCAGGATGAGTTCACGGGACTCATCACGCAGGTCATCACCGATCCCAAGGATGAAAAAATGCAGCCGCAGGTGGTGATCATCCATCCCACCAAGAAGGACGAAAAAGGCAAATCCGTCGTGCTGCGGAAATACTTCCTTCCCTCCGGCGCCAACATGGAGGTCAAGGACCAGGACAAGGTCCATGCCGGAAACGTCCTGGCCAAAATCCCGCGGGAAGCGGCCCGAACCAAGGATATCACCGGTGGGCTGCCGCGGGCGGAAGAGCTGTTCGAGGCCCGAAAACCCAAGGTGCCGGCCGTTATCAGTGAGATCGACGGAGTGGTGAAGTTCGGCGGCCTGGTCCGCGGTCACCGGAAAATCACCGTCCACAACGAACGGGGCGGTGAAAAGGAGTATTTCATTCCCAAGGGTGCCCATCTTTCGGTGGGTGAGGGAGAAAAAGTCCGAGCGGGCACGCCCCTTATGGACGGTCCCGTCAATCCCCATGACATACTTAAAGTATTGGGAGAGAAGGAACTGGCTGAATATCTTCTGCGTGAGGTTCAGGAAGTCTACAGGCTTCAGGGTGTCGCCATCAACGACAAACATATCGAGATCATCATTCGGCAGATGCTCCGCTGGGTCAAGGTGGAAGAGTTCGGAGACACGGAGCTGCTTGTGGATGAACAGATCGACAAGTTTGCTTTTCAGGAGGAAAACGAAAAGATTATTGCCGAGGGCGGCCGTCCGGCCAAAGCCCGACCCCTTCTTTTAGGGATCACGAAGAGCGCTTTGAGTACGGACAGTTTTATCGCTGCCGCGTCTTTTCAGGAAACAACCCGTGTTCTCACGGAGGCCAGCCTGTACGGAAAAGTGGATTATCTGCGGCGCCTCAAAGAGAACATTATTATGGGCCGTTTGATTCCGGCCGGTACCGGGTATCGGTTTTACAACGACGTGGAGCTTGTTGATGAAAAAGAGGATGAAGTGAAAGAAGAAATCGACATTCAGCTTCCCAGTTAGAATTTTATCTAACTTCCTTTAATTCCTTGACATAGCTATTTGGTTTTGCTAAACTCCACTCATTCGTCCCGCCGGATTTATTTGCGGATCGGAGTGGTTTTAAAACACGAAAATTTGTTTGAGGAGAAAGTTTATTGCCGACAGTCAACCAGCTAGTTCGAAAAGGCAGAGTGACCAAAAAGGAAAAGAGCAAGTCTCCTGCCCTTGAGCGTTGCCCGCAGAAACGGGGAGTCTGTACGCGTGTTTTTACAACCACGCCGAAAAAACCGAACTCGGCCATGCGTAAGGTGGCCCGTATCAGGCTGACGAATAATATCGAGGTCACCGGTTATATTCCCGGAGTCGGGCACAACCTGCAGGAGCACTCCATCGTCATGATCAGAGGCGGCAAGGTCAAGGATCTGCCGGGAGTGCGATATCACATCATCCGGGGAACCCAGGATTGCGAAGGCGTCCAGGATCGAAATCAAGGCCGTTCCAAATACGGATCAAAAAAGCCGAAAGAGAAAAAGAAGTAGGGATGAAGGAGTGACCAATGCCCCGAAGAGGAATTGTTAAACGAAAGAAGCTGAAGCCCGATCATCAGTACAACAGCACGCTGATTTCCAAGTTCATCAACCTGATCATGAAAAAAGGGAAAAAGAGTACGGCCGAAAAGATCGTTTACGGCGCCATGGATCATATCAGGGAAAAAGCCAAGGATGATCCCCTCAAGGTGTTTGAAAAGGCCGTTGAAAATGTGCGGCCCGTACTGGAAACCAAATCCCGACGGGTCGGGGGCGCCACCTATCAGGTTCCCATCGAAGTGCCGATCAACCGTTCCCTGACGCTGGCCATTCGATGGATTCTTCGGTTCTCCCGGGAGCGTTCGGGAAAAAGCATGATCGAAAAACTGTCGAACGAAATTATGGATGCGGTAAACAATCGAGGCGGAGCCATCAAAAAAAAGGAAGACACGCACAAGATGGCGGACGCCAACCGAGCTTTTGCTCACTATAAATGGTAGTTTTTGGGAGACTTTAAAAGTGGTGTGGTTCTTTTTAAACGCAATGGAGAAAAATTTTGTCGCCGAAGCATTCGATCGAGCGCCTTCGAAACATCGGAATTATGGCGCATATCGATGCGGGAAAGACCACCACAACGGAGCGCATCCTGTTTTTTACCGGAATCACGCACCGGATGGGAGAAGTTGATGACGGTACGGCGGTTATGGACTGGATGGCTCAGGAGCAAGAGCGCGGCATCACCATAACATCCGCCGCAACAACCTGTTACTGGGAAGACCATCAGATCAACATCATTGATACTCCCGGGCACGTTGACTTTACGGTTGAGGTTGAGCGCTCCCTGAGAGTGCTGGATGGTGCGATTGTCATCCTCTGCAGCGTCGGAGGTGTGGAAGCGCAGACGGAAACGGTCTGGAGACAGGCGGATCGCTACGGCATTCCGCGGATTGTATATGTCAATAAGCTGGACCGGATCGGCGCCGACCCCGACAAGGCGGTCGAGGAATTGCGGGAACGCCTGAATGCGGACCCGTTGGTCGTTCAGATCCCCATGGGCCTGGAAGACGGCTTCCGAGGGGTTATCGACCTCATTCATTTAAAGGAGATTGATTGGGGACAGGACGTATCAGGAACAACATTTGAAGTAAGAGATATTTCCTCAAAGTATAGGGACGAAGCCCTGCAAAAGAGAAATACAATGATTGAGAAGCTTAGCGATATTGATGATTTACTGCTGGAAAAATACCTCGGTGAAGAGGATATTTCCGCCGGTGATATCATCCGCTCAATCCGTGCAGGGACGATCAAGCAAAAGATCGTTCCCGTCCTGATGGGAGCGTCTTTCAAGAACAAGGGTGTTCACCCCCTTCTCGATGCGGTTGTCCGCTATCTTCCGTCCCCTGACGATATTCCTCCCGTCAAAGGTGTTCATCCCCGCACGGGTGAAGAGGTGATCCGCCAACCGTCGGATGCGGAACCCTTCTCCGCTCTCGTTTATAAAATCATGAACGATGCCTTTCTCGGCACCCTCTCCTTTGTGCGCGTCTATTCCGGAATGGTCAAAGTCGGATCCACCATTTACAACTCAACCAGAGACACCGAAGAGAGGCTCAACCGGCTGTTGATGATGCATTCCAACAAGAGAACGGAAGTCGACGAGGCGAGAGCGGGAGATATCGTCGCCCTCGGGGGCATGAAAAATTTTTCAACGGGAGATACCATCTGCCTGCGAAGCCGGCCCATTGTCCTTGAGCCCATCACGTTTCCCGAACCGGTCGTATCCGCCTACATCGAGCCAAAAACACGTGCGGAACACGGTAAGCTGGCAGAAACGCTGGACAAACTGGCCAAGGAAGATCCCACATTCAAGGTGGCCCAGGATCCCAACACCGGGCAGACCCTTGTTTATGGAATGGGAGAGCTGCACCTCGATATTCTGATGGACCGGATGAGGAGAGAGTTCAAAATCCAGGCCAAACTGGGTAAACCTCAGGTGGCCTATAAGGAAACCATCACAGGGAGCGCTCGGGGAGAAGGGACGTACAACAGGCATATCGCCGGAAAGAACCAGTACGGACACTGCCGGATCCATATCGAACCGATTGATCGGGGTTCCGGATTTGAATTTGTCAATCAGGCGGACAAGGAAGAAGTTCCCAACATGTTCATCGATGCCGTTAAGACCGGCGTCAGAGAGGCTATGGAAGGGGGAATCCTGGCCGGATTTCCCTGCGCCGATATCAAAGCCACATTAACAGGCGGATC
>JAHIPL010000229.1 GCA_018894615.1 Acidobacteriota bacterium
AGACCTTCCGCATCTTGATTCCCTGGATCTCGAAGGATACGGCGTCTAGGAGCCTGTCGGAATAATAAAGTTATGTTATGAAGATGGGCTCTTCAGATTCGATCTGGATCTCTGAGTGAAAGTCCACTAAACTAAAGTTTACGGGAGAAGGCAAGAGAAGCTCTCGGAGACCAACAATGAGATATAAGGGTCAAGTGATCAGGCCTCCCAGCGAGGCCAAAACTGAATTTTTAACCTTCATCTGTTTATCCCTCTCTTGTCTGATAAGTTATTTTTTTGAAAGGGTTTCCCGTCACCGCCTTTGATTTTACGCGGGGTGAATGAAAAAAGTTTATTCTAATCCTTTTATGTTACATGCTGGCAAATGCAGCAAATATGATCAAGCAGTCCCCCGCGGCATGAAACAGGACCGCTCCCCACAGGCTGTTCGTCTTCTGTATCAGGTATCCCCAGACCAGCGACAAAGCAAAAACAATCAAGAGGAACTGAAGCATCTGTGGTGTATAGGTAACCTGGATGTGCATGAGCGTGAAAACAATAGCCGTCAGGAGGATCGATAAGCCTTTGCCCAGAAGAGGCTCGTACCTTTTGAGAAACAATCCTCGAAAGAGTAATTCCTCCATGAATGCATTGGAAAGCACAAAGAGCAAGATCCATGGCGACAATGCCAGCAGCTTGTTCAACACCCCGTCCTGGCTGGCCAGGGGGAAATAGGCGATGACGGGAAAGATTATGAAGGCTGCGATGCCGACGGCAACCCAAATGCCGACCCTGCCTTTGTTGAGATACATCGAACGCCAGTTAAAACCCAAAATCGGCATCAGTGCCAGGATGGGTACCACTCGCAAGATGCTTTCGGAGAACTTAGCGACGGCTATCCCTTGGGGCGTTGTGTCGGTCAGCCCAAACAGTCTCAGCAGATCGTCAGAAAAGAGTCCGCTTAGAAGGACTGCCGACCCGGCCACAAAGAGAGCGTAACATACAGGCCAGTATTGTTTTCCTCTTTCGCTCCTTCGCAAGAACAAGGCAACGACCAATAGTGTGGCGGTGAGGCCAGTGTGAAAGTAAAGCAATGTGTTTTTCGATAAGGACGGAGAAAGCGGTATTATGGCAAAGACCATTACCCCTACAACGGAGAATAACAAGAAAACGCCGCTCTTTTTAAGCCATCCGGATTGGGAGAGACTGGTACTGCTCATGTTAATTGCTCCATTTGCCAAAAAGAACATTGGGAAACAATTGATTTACAATCCATTCTTAACACTTATTTTTTTACATTACACAAAATTTTTATCAGTCTATCTTGAATCAAAAATAACACTATTTATGCTTTATTCCCAATTAAAAATCAGCAATAAATATGCCAATATTCCTTCTTGGTTGGGGTTTTTAACACGGATAAAACACTTTATGTCCATTCTCGAACAATTTATGTACGCATCTGAACAAAAATTAATATTCCCCATATCAACCTTACAAAAGAGTATATCCGGGATTCCATCGGCTGTGTCTGAGAATCTTAGCTCTGATCTTTATAAGTTTCACAAGCAGAGTCCGAAGTGACCAACGGTGTCACCCCTACCGGATGATAATTTTTGTTTTCATTTATGGCAAGAAATGATAAGAAAAGGAACTGGTCTATTTTCTTATATCTGTCCTGATTGGTCCAACAAATGATGGCCTATGATCAACGTCAAGCATTATTTTCCTGGATAATTTGTGTGTCGTCGCTGCAAAATTCAAAGGGAAATCATGGTACTTATTTTCCACTTCGGCTCCTCTGGGTGGATTCGTGTCGATTTCCAATTTTATTTTGATGGATTTTGGCCGCCCGTCAAGTTTTTGGTGGTGAAGCTCCAGGAATTTCCCGATGGAATCCTCCTTGAGAAAAATGCTCTTGACCGCGCCTTTGAGGTCCTTTCTTTCGATAATCTCGATGTCGTATCCGAAGGCTTCGAATTCACCTTTAAGGTGGTCTTGGTAACGGTTGAAAGAGAATCTCTTTATGATATATGAGTAATCCGGGATCCGGAGACATCAACGCAAAATCCAGGTCTTCGGAGAACCGGTTGAGACTGTAAAAGACGCGCAGGCATGTTCCCCCATGGAAGGTGGCCAATTTGTAGAAATCGGTGTTGTAAAGTGCATGGAGAGCGACTTCCTGGGTGATTTCACGAAGAGCCATCTCCTCTTCCTGAAACGATCCGGCGTTATAGCTGTCGAGGCGTTCCTGAATGATTTTTGCACTCATGGTTCTAAGTCCTTCATCAAGCCGTCGATGAAACAGTTGACTCTCCGGCCTAACTTTTCTTTTTTCAATTGCTTGAGTGTCTCTATATCGATCTTTTCGAGGATTTGCGGTTCGATCCTCAGGCTTGATAAAAGGGGATCTGTCCCTTCCCAATCCTTTTTAAAAACGAAAACCAGATCGATTAGGGCCCTTGTTGGTTCAGCCATTAGAAATAACGACCGGCCGCTGCCGATTCTATCAATTCCGATGTAATTGTATTTAGGCATCCTGGAATAAGAGAATACACCGAAAGGAGTCGTGAATTCCTTAGACCGGTTTCGGCAAACGCTTGTCGTTGTCCGGACAGCCTCTGGAATCCACCCGTGATAGGAGAGGGCGGATTCAAGACTAATGTAGGAGGGAGCATAAATAACCTGTGCCACTTCGAAGAGATCGATCCCGGTTCGTTGATGTTTCTTTGACAGGGCATAGAGACCTCTGCGGATGCGGACGATGCCTCCGGAAGCGATGGCTCTTTTCACCAATCCATAGCGGCTGTTCGCTGATTTGGGAAGAATTCTCATGAGTTCGGCATCTGTAAAAAAATCGTTGGGAATGAAGGCCTTGATTCTTTCAACGAGTTTTGACATTTTGCTTTTCAGATTTTGTAAGATCCTGTCAATTAATGACAGTATTTCACAAAATATTAAGCATGTCAATTAGAAATAGTATGAAACTGTCATGATATGACAGTATTGTGCATAATTAATGAAAGAATTTTAAGCAATTTCTTTTTATGTCGGAGCTTGATTCAAATTCAATCCTTAATTTTTCCGATATTGAGCATTGAAGCTTTAAATAATTCATATTGCATAATGTTGTCGACTTTTTTGTTGAATTATTTTCTCCCTTCTGCTCCGGGAAAAACTCATCGGCCTTCCCCTTGTGCAAAAGATCCTCCGCTGGCGCCACACAGGTTTCCATGTCCACAGCCAAGTCAGGGCTCAGACCAGGAAAGAGGCAGAGCGAGTCGGCAAATACATGATCCGACCTCTTCTGTCCTTGAAGCGTCTGTCATTCGATAAGGCAGCGGGTAAGGTCCGCTATCAGCATGATAAGCACAGCTTACAGGAGGAGTCGATGTCTGAGGGCTTCAATGGCTGATTTGTGCTGATTCGAGGGAAGAGTCTTTCTCAAACTTGGTGGTTTTGAAGAAACCGGGGAATATGTGTCGCTTTTTGTGATGTTGACCTTGTCGTTTTGGATGTGGTAATTTCATTTTAAGATGTTGGTAGGGGGAATAGAGAAGAATGGTGAGAAATTTGATGCAAGCCCAAAAACGAAATTCCTATCAATACATTCTCGATCGCATCGGCAACACTCCCCTGATCGAACTGAAGTCGATCGTGCCGGACGATTGTTCGAGAATCCTGGTCAAGGTCGAATCGGAGAACCCGACCGGCAGCATGAAAGACCGGATGGCGTTGGCCATGATCGAAGCCGCGGAACGAGACGGTCGCCTGAAACCCGGAGGTCATGTCGTCGAATACACAGCTGGAAGTACCGGCGTGTCACTGGCGCTCGTCTGCGCGGCAAAGGGATACTCCCTCAGCATCGTCACCTCCGATGCGTTCAGTATCGAGAAGCGCAATCACATGGCCGTGTTCGGAGCCGACCTCACGATCGTGCGGAGTGCGGGTGGCGCCATGGACGCGGATCTCACCCAACAGGATGATCGAGGCGGCCCACGTGATCACCGAGCGCAAGCGCGCATTCTGGACGGACCAGCTCAACAACGAGGATCAGATCGCCGCCTATCACAGGATGGGCGATGAGATCTGGAATCAGACGGCCGGCCGCGTGGGCGCCGGCTTCGTCGTCCCCCTCTGGAAGGCCGATGCGATCGACGAAATCGCCACGGTTTCAACCGAAGAGGCAATGGACGTGGCCCGCCGGCTGGTAAGAACGGAGGCCCTGTTCGCCGGCACATCGACTGGCGCAAACGTCACGGCAGCGATCGAATTGGGGCGACGACTCGGGCCTGACGCCACTATCGTGACCGTGATGTGCGATTCCGGTGTGAAGTACCTGTCGACAGCCCTTTATCGTGATGGGTTGAAAGCTGCACGGGAGTGGTCAGGTTCCGCCTGAATCAACATTAAAGATGGCTATTTTAGTACCAACCACAGATGAATTAGATTTAGCCGCTCGAAAACTCTGGCCAAAATTCCGTGCTGAAATACCTGTTACTTTTTTATATCCGGACATAAAATTCAATATTGTTCACAAGCGTATTCGGGGATTAAAAAGCCCTAACCGGGCTTATCCCGGAAAGTTCATGGAATACCTCTGGATCTCTGAGTGAAAGTCCACTAAACTAAAGTTTACGGGAGAAGGCAAGAGAAGCTCTCGGAGACCAACAATGAGATACAGGGGTCATGTGATCAGACCTCCCAGCGAGGCCAAAAGCTATCTGCTGCAGATCACTTACGGCTGCTCCTGGAATAAATGCACATTCTGTCCAGCCTATCTGGATAAGCCGTTTAAAATCCGACCTATTGACGAAATCGAACAGGGAACGCTCCTGTATAAGGATTTTGAAGCCAAGAAATTTATCCTTCCCGATGAAAAAGGGCTTTTAAAGGAAATGAGGGCCATTATCGAAAATATCGAGACCGAAAGAACCATTTTCCGGACCAATCATGCCTCGAATTACCTGCCGCTTGAAGGC
>JAHIPL010000230.1 GCA_018894615.1 Acidobacteriota bacterium
GGATGGACCGGCTTTCTCATTTGCCTCGCTATCTGGAGGCGCTTCGAATCCGGCTGGAACGCGGGAAAAACGATCCGGACAAGGATGCCCGCAAGGCGGCCAATATCGCCGTATTTGAGGGGGCGTTGGCCCAGTTGGAGGCGGAGTCCGGAAAAATCTCATCCGCCGATTCCGCTCTGTCAGTGGAAAGAAGGAAAGCCTTGGAGGAACTCCGGTGGATGCTGGAAGAGTTCCGGGTGAATCAGTTCGCCCCCGAACTCAAGACCGCTTTTCCCATTTCCGCCAAACGGCTGCAGAAAAAGCTGTCCGACATCGACGGGATGTCCTGAAAACGAATCGGGACAGGTTTGGCGGGTCCCTCCAGATTATTTTTTAGAGAAGTGGTCGATCTCGAAGGCGGCCGTTTCCGGGGCGTCCGAACCGTGGGTGGCGTTTCGCTCGATGGAAAAGCCGTAATTCCGGCGGATTGTTCCAGGGGCCGCTTCGGCCGGATTGGTGGCGCCCATCACCGCCCGCCAGTGTTTGATGGCGTTTTCCCGCTCCAGGACCATGGTCACGATGGGACCGGAGGACATAAAATCCGTCAGATCGCTGAAAAATATCTTGTCTCTGTGGACTGCGTAAAATCCTTCCGCGTCTTCTTTTGTCAGGCTGCGCATGCGCAGCTCGTGAATGGAGAATCCCTCATCCTCGATGCGGGACATGATCTTTCCGATGACGCGTTTTTTGACGGCGTCGGGTTTGATGATGGCCAGTGTTTTTTCGCTCATGTGTACTCCTTCATCTGGTCAGGAACAAAATATTTATGTAGCCCACGAAATCCTCATTCTACAAAAAAAAAGAACGTCTTTCCATGTCTAATTAAAGCGATCTCAGTGATAGGTTCGAAGCTGTTCCCAGAAGAGAGTGATGTCTCCCTTGAATCCCCGGCAGATATAAACGGGAAGATTGTTTTCGTATGGAATGGCCCAGCGGCTCTGTGTGACGGCGGCCTCCTCCACCGATTCGAACACCTGCTCAAAATCCTCCCTGCTCCGGCCGAGGACGATCACCGTTTCAAAATCGCTCAGCAGCGGGCGGCTCCACTTCCAGAAGGAATTGTGAGGGCAGATGACCGGAGGAAGATCAAAGGTGCCCGTATAGTATTCGACGGCGCCGGCTTCGCCGTAATTCTGGGCAAAAACAATGGTTTTTCGGCGCTCTTCTTCGGGCAGGGTTTGATAGACTCCGGATACGGTCCGGGCCATGTCCCGCCAGCCGTGCATGTCGGCATAATATTGAGGGAGCGCTTCCAGTTCATGTCCTTCGGTGGATGGGGGGCTGATCCCGAGGGTCCGGATGTAGGGGCCGAATTTGGCTTCCGGGAGAACGGGAAGTCCCACAGGGGCCAGAAGCACGCCGCCCGTCACCAGCAGGACGGCCAGAAAAAGTTTCAATAGGACGGGGAACTTCCGGTTTCTGGTCCCCTCGAGCCAGACGGCGCCGCCGGCGAAAAGTGCGGGGTAAATGGGGCTGAGATATTCCGGTTTGCTGTGGCCGTTGATCAGGAGAATGGCGAACACGACCGCATAAACGATCCCCACGATCCGGTATTGCTTTCCCTCCCGATGAAAGAAAAAGTAATAGAGCCCGGCGATCCACAGAAAAAGGGACACGGGATTTTGAAGAAGAATCTGCCCGCCGATAAAATCCAATCGGGTAATCCCGGCGTATTTCATGGATGTGGCGTTGCGGATGAACTCGAGGTGGGCAAAATCGTTGAAAAGGTTCCAGATGATAAAAGGAGAGAAGAGCAGGGCGGCCAGACCTCCCGCTGCCCAGGGTCCCGAGGTTTTGAACTGCCGCCTGTTTTTTGTAAAAAGGAAAGCCAGCAAGATGCCTGCTCCAAGCCAGAGAACCCCTGCTTTGTTGAGAAGGCCCAGGCCGATGACCAAACCCAGAAGCATCCAGAGGCGGGGGTGGGGCTCCTGTACGATGGCGATGCAGAGATACATGGCAAGAGTCCAGAAGAAAAAATCAAAAGAGTTCATGGAATAGGTCGTGTTCATAGCCAGCATAACGGGCGCCCCGATAACGGCCAGGCAGCCGAAAATGACGGCCAGGTTGCCGCCGCGAAGTCGGCGGATGATGAGTCCCGTCAAAAGGACGGTCAGGGCGCCGAGAAGGGCCGGAAGAAATCGGAGGACGAAGAGATTCTCTCCGAATATCCATTTCCAGAGAGACAGGATGTGGATGGACAGGGGAGGATGGTCCACATACCCGAGGGCCAGCCGGTCGGCGCAGGCGAGGTAATAAAGTTCATCCCGGAAGATGCCGTAGTTTGCGAACAGGTTCGAATACAGGTGGATGACCAGTTTAAACAGCGAAAATCCGAGGATAAGGGGGATTCCGCCCGACAGTATATTTCTCTTTCTATCATCGGCAAACATCACGGTCTCCACTGCTTATTTTCAAGAGTGCGTTCATTATATCGTAAAAGTGAGTTTGATTGAAACAGGCAAACCCAAATTGTTTTGATCCCCTTCGGTCGTTTTCTCATGATTCGGGTTTTAAATTTTTGGCCTTTACATAGAGGCGGGACTGCAATACAATCTTTTTAATCATTCAACAGATCTTTTTTCTCAATGAATGATTGTTTTAAACCACCGGGAGGTCAGAAAATGAGAATTAAAAAAATCGCCGTTTCCTTTGTTTTTCTCTGCGTGCTGCTGCTTATAAGCGGCTGCGGGCCGAAAGCCGGCCAGAGCGCCAAGCTGGAAATTTCCTATGAAAAATTCACGCTGGCGAACGGGCTGGAGGTCATCCTTCATACGGACAACTCCGATCCGATCACGGCTGTGGCCCTGCAGTATCATGTCGGGTCCAACCGGGAGGAACCCGGCCGGACGGGCTTTGCCCATCTTTTTGAGCACATGATGTTCCAGGAATCTCAGCATGTGGGGCAGGACCAGTTCTTCAAAAAAATTCAGGAGGCCGGCGGCATGCTGAACGGCGGCACCGGACAGGACGGAACCACCTATTTTCAGGTCGTTCCCAAAAACGCCCTGGAGATGGTCCTCTGGATGGAGGCCGACCGGCTGGGGTATCTGGGAAGCACCCTCACCCAGGAAGCCTTCGCCAACCAGCAGGGAGTGGTGAAGAATGAAAAACGCCAGGTTGTAGACAACCGCCCCTACGGGCACACCGACTACATTCTGGGAAAACTCCTTTATCCGGAAGGCCACCCCTACAACTGGGATGTGATCGGGTCCATGGAGGATCTGACGAACGCCACTCTCAAGGACGTTCACGATTTCCACAACAAGTGGTACACTCCCAATAACTGCACCCTGGTGGTGGCCGGAGATTTCGACAGGGAGCAGACCGTCGCCTGGATCAAAAAATACTTTGAAGAGATCCCCTCCGGTGACGCGGTCGAGGATCCGAAACCGCAGCCCGTCAGCCTGGACGCGGTTAAGATGGCCTATTTTGAGGACAATTTCGCCAAGTCTCCGGAACTCAACATCGTGTTTCCGACCGTCGAGGAGTTCCATCCCGATGCCTATGCCCTCTCTTTTCTGGGTCAGCTTTTTTCCTACGGCAAGAAGGCTCCGCTGTACAATGTCATTGTGGAAGAGAAAAAACTGGCTCCTTCCGTCTCAGGTTATCAGAGCAGTTCCGAGATCGCCGGAGAGTTCAAGATCCGTATCCGCACTTTTCCAGGCATCAATCTCACGGACGTCAAGAACGCCGTTTTTGAAACGTTTGAGAAGTTTGAAGCGGACTCCTTCACCGACGAGGATGTGGCCCGGATCAAAGCCGGAATCGAAACCGGTTTTTACAACGGGCTGTCCAGTGTCCTCTACAAATCCTTTCAGCTCGCCCAGTACAACGAATACGCCGGTTCGCCCGGTTATCTGACAACGGACCTGGAAAAAATCAAGGCGGTCACCCGGGATGACATTCTGCGGGTGTATGACATATACATCAAGGGCAAACCCTTTGTCCTGACCGGTTTTGTGCCCCGCGAACAGACGGCCCTGATCGTTGATGGGTCGGAACTCTTTATCGTTCCGGAAGAAACCGCGGTGACCGAGGCCCAGCCGGTTGCGGGTGTCATGGAGGGAGTGAGCGTGGAGCCGCTGCCCTCCTCGTTCGACCGCAGCGTTGAACCGGCGAAAGGTCCGGACCCGGAGATCGTTCTGCCGAAAATCTGGAAGGACTCTCTCGGAAACGGTCTTGGGATCTCCGGCATCGAGCACGCCGAACTGCCTCTCGTCCAGTTTTCTCTCGTTCTCAAGGGAGGGCAGCTTCTGGACGATCCGAATAAAGTGGGAGTGGCCCGTCTGGCCTCCCGCATGATGATGGAAGGGACCAAAAACAAGACCCCGATCGAACTGGAAGAGGCCATCGATGATCTCGGCGCCAGTATCAATGTCCGCGGGGACCAGGAGTCCATTTCCATCTCCGCCAACTGTCTGGCTTCCAATTTTTCGAAAGTATATGCCCTGGTCGATGAAATCCTTCTCGAGCCGCGTTGGGATGAGAAGGAATTCGCCAGGATTCTAGCCGAAACCCTGGAAATCATCAACCGCAACAGGGCCAATCCGGCAGCCGTCGCCTCCCAGGTTTTCGACAAGCTGGTCTACGGTGAGGACCATATCCTCAGCATCCCCGTATACGGCACGGAAGATATGGTCAAGGAGATCACCCTGGACGATCTGATGGCCTACTACAACCGCTTTTTCTCCCCGTCCGTCGCCCATATCTCGATTGTCGGCAACATTAAAAAGGACGACGCGATGGCCATGTTCCGTTCCCTGGAAGACCGGTGGACCGCCAAAGACATCGAATTTCCCGCCTATTCTCTTCCGGCGCCGCGGGATAAAGCCGCTGTGTATTTTGTCGATGTTCCAGGAGCGCGGCAGTCGGTCATCAACATCGGTAACCTCGGCATGACTTATACCGACAAGGATTTTTACCCGGCCACGGTCATGAATTACCGGTTGGGCGGCAGTTTCAACGGACTTGTCAACATGGTCCTCAGGGAGGAAAAGGGATACACCTACGGCGCCCGGACGGGATTTTACGGCACACTGCTGCCAGGGACCTTCAAGGCCTCATCCTCGGTTCAGTCCCGGGTGACGCTGGAGTCGGTCCAGATATTCAAGGACATCATGACCCGGTACCGTGATGGGATCACACCGGAAGATCTGGATTTCACAAAAAGCGCACTGGTCAAGTCCAATGCCCTTGAGTTTGAAACCCTCGGCGCACTGTTGGGAATGCTGAACACCATCGCCAAGTATGGTTTTCCCGATGATTACATTAAAAAAGAAGAGGAGATCGCGACCGGAATGACGCTTGAGCAGCACAGCGAACTGGCTCAAAAGTACATTCAGCCGGATAAAATGATCTATCTTGTGGTCGGTGATGCGGCGACGCAGATGAAGGAGTTGAAGAAACTGGGCCTGGGAGACCCGATTCTGATCGATTTCAAATAAACCCTCGACCGCCGAAAAGAAAAGCATGAGGCTTGTCCGCGTCATTCTTTGTGTCTGGGTGTTTCAGCTGCTCCTCTTTTCTTCCGTTTCAGCCCGGGAGACCGTTTCCGGGGAGAAAAAATCCCCGTTTTTTTTCGGATTTTCGCATCGATTCCGGTTTGTCACCTGGGACAATCCCATCCATCTGGACCGGAATCACGGCAGCGGCAGCACCTTCACCCGACACCGGACGAGTTTTTCCGTATCCTATCAACCGGCTGACACATTTTCCGTTTTTTTCAAAGTGACCAATGAATTCCGTCTGTATATCGCCCCCAAAAACCGACCTTTCAACCTGAATGAACTGTTTGTCGACAACCTGTCTATCAAATCCATCCGGCCGGGCCGCCTTCCTGTTGAGCTGTCCCTGGGACGGCAGAATATCATGTTGGGAGAAGGCTTTGTTGTCATGGACGGGCATCCTCTCGACGGCTCCCGGTCCATCTATTTTAACGCGGCGCGTTTGGATCTTTTCCTGCAGGAGAACCGGAAACTGATTCTTTTTTATTCCTACCAGCCGGAGACGGACACCCTGCTTCCGGTTCTGAACAGCCGCAGTCAGACCCTGATCGAACAGCCGGAGGAGGGTATCGGCCTCTACTACACCGAACATTTGGGACGGTCGGTAAACGAAGCCTATCTGATCCGCAAGAATATCCGGGCCACAGCCGCGCGTCCCGCCGCTTCCCGAATCGATACCGCGGGAGGACGGATGACTGTTCCTGTGACGGAAGGATTTTCCCTCACCGGAGAGGCAGCATATCAATGGGGAACAATGGACAGAGAAAACAGGTCCGCATTCGGCGGTACCGTTCATTTCGATTATGAAACGGGTGAACGCCTTCCCGCTCCCGGCCGGGTCACGGTGGGTGGATTTTATCTTTCGGGCGATAATCCGTCGACGGGCGGGCATGAAGGGTGGGACCCTCTGTTCAGCCGATGGCCCAAATGGAGTGAATCCTATATCTTGACGCTGATGCCCGAGTACGATGGCCGCGTGGCCTACTGGAGCAATATCTCCTCGGTTTATGGTGAGCTGGTTTTTTCAATCACGGAGGCGGTGGATCTGTCGCTGACCTTCCATCGGTTGATGGCGCCTCAACTCCCTTCCACCCTGTCCACTTTTGCCTCCGGATCAGGACGAACGAGGGGAAATCTTCTGGTCGCCATTCTGAATTTTCAAATGATGAAGGGGCTGACAGGGCACATCCGCTGGGAGACGTTTGCTCCCGGCGATTATTATGATCCCGGGGCCGACGGCTTCCACTGGTTGCGCGTTGAACTGATGTATCGATTCTGATCAAAGGCAGGAAGGAGAGATTTTATGGCCTTTAAAATCGTCGTGTTTGCCGCCTACGCCCTTGTTATTCTTGTTATCGGGGTGATGGGGCTGCGTAAAACACGTTCGTTTGTGGATTATTTTCTCGGGGGTCGGAATGTCGGTCCCTGGATGACCGCTTTCACCTACGGGACGGCCTATTTTTCCGCCGTCCTGTTCATCGGATTCGCGGGTAAGGTGGGCTGGGGATTCGGGTACTCCGCTCTGTGGATCATGGTTGGAAATGCGTTTCTCGGCGTGATGGCGGTCTGGTGGTTCGTTGGTCCCCGCGTCAGCCGTCTGTCCAGGGAAATGAATGTCCACACCATGTCCGAACTCCTTGAAAAACGATATGACAGTCCGTTCCTCAAACTGTTTTCCTCCATTTCCATTTTCATTTTTTTTATCCCCTACTCAGCCGCTGTATTCATCGGTTTGTCCTATCTCTTTCGCACCAATTTTAACATGGACTACACCCTTTCCCTGATCCTCATGGGAACCTTCACGGCCGTTTATCTTGTGCTCGGCGGCTACAAGTCCATGACCATGATCGATGTGTTTTTCGGGATTGTGATGTGTGCAGGTGTGGTGATTCTTCTGGTCTCGACACTGAAAGCCGGTCACGGCGTCGAAAGGATAACCGCCTCCTTGGCAGCCGTCGATCCCAAGCTTATCCGGTGGGTCGGCCCGCCCGGGTTGTGGCCTCTTTTTTCCCTCGTTTTTCTGACAAGCGTGGCGCCTTTCGCCATGCCGCAGCTCATTCAGAAATTTTACGCCATCAGGGATAAAAAAGCGATCCGGATCGGCATGATCGCCTCGACCGGATTTGCCGTGCTGTGTGTGGGAGTCGCCTATTTTACGGGAGCGACGGCCCGCTTGTTTCTCACTCCGGATAATGCGCCGGGGGCGTTCTCCAACGGGGCGCCTGTTTTTGATGCCGTGATGCCGGAGTTTATCGACAAAGTCGTTCCTCCCTCGCTTTCCGTTCTTATTCTGCTTCTCATTCTGGCGGCCAGCATGTCCACCCTCGCCGCCCTGGTGCTGATCTCCAGTTCTTCGGTTGCGAAAGACATCTATGCGGGGTTTATTAAAAAAGATGTATCGGACCGCCGATTGACCCTGTTGATGCGGATAACAAGCGCTTTTTTTGTGCTGCTGTCCGTAGTGCTGGCTTATCTCAAACCGGCCTCCATCGTTGCGATTCTGGGCATATCCTGGGGAGCCATCGGTTCGGTTTTTCTGGGGCCTTTCCTCTGGGGGTTGTTCTGGAAAGGGGCGAACAGGATCGGAGCGATCGCTTCGGCGGTTTTGGCCTTGACGGCATGTGTGGGGCTTTATGCCTCCGGAATGCCCTCCCCCCAGGCGGGGACGATCGGGATGATGGTGTCGCTTGTCGTCCTGCCGCCCGTCAGCTTGATCTTTA
>JAHIPL010000034.1 GCA_018894615.1 Acidobacteriota bacterium
CAAAGGCTGTAAACGC
This sequence comes from Acidobacteriota bacterium, assembly GCA_018894615.1. Taxonomy (GTDB): domain Bacteria; phylum Acidobacteriota; class Aminicenantia; order Aminicenantales; family Aminicenantaceae; genus JAHIPL01. The sequence continues at coordinate 17 of JAHIPL010000034.1, forward strand.
TGCCTTGGTTCCGTCGCGGCTGATCGAGGTCGAAAGTTTCTGCTTGAGGTCCGGGGTCAGTTTGCTGAGATCCGACGAAATGATGCCCTCGTCCGGCCGGGTGATCGGTCCGCCGGAGCGGTTCCCCTCCGGCGACTTGCTGAACCCAAATGTCGAGATTGTGAAGTCCCCCACGATCGGCGCTGTAGGCCATAAGCGTCCCGTCAGCCGAAACGGACGGGACTGAAGTAAATCCGGAGTCGAAAGTCAGGCGGATGATCTCGTAGTCCAGAGGAGCAGTGGATTTAGGCGCGATGAGTTTAAAGACAATGGCGGCGGCCGCGACTGTGATGATTGCCAATACGGCGAGCCGTGCGATTCGTTTTTTCCCGGGACGTGGGATGGCTGCGGGGGCAAGGAGCTTGCCCGAATCCGAGTCTTCCTTCAAGTCCTGAAGCGCCACCTTGAGGTCTGACATATTCTGCCAGCGACGCTGGGGGTCCTTGCGCAGACAAAGGATGCGGCCGGTTTGGGATTCTCGTTGAGAATCGCGGCCAGTGTTTTGATCCGGCTGTCACGGCTGAAGGCCTTCTGACCGGTCAGCATCTCGTAGAGAACCGTCCCGAAGGAAAAGATGTCCGAGCGGGCGTCAATCTTTTTTCCTTCCGCCTGCTCAGGAGACATGTAGGCGACAGTGCCGAGGATGAGGCCTTCTTCGGTGTTTGGTTTCTCGGCTTGTCCCATCGTCATGGTGTGGCCGTTCCCTGCGAGAGGGACATCCTCTATGAGTTTGGCCAATCCGAAATCGAGGATCTTGACCAGGCCGTCGTTGGTGACAATGATGTTGGTGGGTTTGAGGTCACGGTGGATAATGCCGATGTTGTGAGCCTTTGCCAGACCGGAGGCGATCTGGACGGCGCAGTTGATGGCTTGAGGAAACTTCATTCCCTTGCGTCCGATGAGGTGATCGAGGGATTGTCCATCGACGAGTTCCATGACGATGAAATCAAGACCTTGGTCCGAGGCGATATCGTGGATGACGACGATATTGGGATGGCGGAGGGCGGAGGCGGATTTGGCCTCCTGGACGGGAGGCTCTCTTCTGCCGCAGCGGAGCTTGGCCGGCCCTGATTATTCCATGCGGATGGAGGCGGCGGGATTGGCCAGGGCGGCTCTGATTGCCTGGAAACTGACTGTAATAAGCGCAATGATCAATGCGGCCAGGCCAGCCAGGACAAATAGAAATATATTAATGCCTGTCCGATAGGCGAAGTTACCCAGCCATCCCTTCATTATCAGGTAGGCAGCCGGCCAGGCGAGGAGATTCGCCAGCAGGACAAGTCTGGCGAACTCCAGTGACAGGAGGCGGGCGATACTTCCGACGGATGCCCCCAACACTTTGCGGATGCCGATCTCCTTGGTCCGCTGCTCTGCGGTGAAGGAGGCCAGCCCGAAAAGCCCCAGGCAGGCGATAAAGATGGCCAGCATGGAGAATACAAGAAACACTTTACCCCGCTGCCGTTCCGCCCTGTAGAGGCTGTCGAAGTCATCTTTCAGGAAGGAGTAGGCGAAGGGAGCCCGGGGATAGACCTTTTTCCATACGCTTTCCAAATAGGACAGGGTCCTCTGATAATTTCCCGGAGCGATGCGGACAATCAGCTGATTGTAGGCAACAGGATTGGGTGCGATGTGGAGCAGCAGCGGCTCGATTCTCTGGTAGAGTGACTTAGCATGAAAATTCCTGACGACACCGATGACACGGCCGTTCTTAAAATCCGTTATGGTGACCCTCTTTTCCAGGGGATTGTCTTCCCATCCAAGGTATCTGACAGCTGCTTCGTTAAGGATGAAGGCTTCCATAGTGTCGGAGGGAAATTCGAGCGAGAAGGCCCTCCCCTCGATAAGGTCGAGGCCCAGGGTTTCGACAAAATCATGGTCCACCATAAAATGCTCGATGGTGATCTCCTCACTCTCGGCAGCACCTTCCGGCTTGAAGGACAGGATGTTGATCAGGCCGCCGGGAACACTGCTGGTTCCCGAGACCGCCAGGACATCGGGGCTCTGGAGGGCCTTGTCCTTGAAGGTCTGGTAGATCTGGCGTGCCAGTGGGTCCCCAATGGGGAGAACCACAACATGCTCCTTGTCGAACCCCAAGTCTTTGTTCTGGATGAAGCGAAGCTGCTGGTAAACCACGCCTGTGGCGACTAAAAAGACGATGGACAGGACGAACTGGAAAACAACCAAAGATTTCCGCAGAAGGAAATTGGCCTTTCCCGCCTTGAGGGAGCCGCGGAGAGCGGAGACAGGGTGAAAAGACGAAAGATAGAGGGCGGGCCAGCTGCCTGAGGCCAGCCCCGCAAAAAGGGTGATCACGGCGATGCCCAGCAGGGTCAACGGATCCCCCAGCGACAGGTTCATGTGTTTGCCGGAGAGGGAATTAAAGACAGGAAGGAACAAGCTGACCAAAACCACAGCCAGCAGCAGGGCCAGAAAAGCCAGGAAGGTTGTTTCCCCAAGGAACTGGAAGACCAGCTGCTTTTTATCCGCCCCTACCACCTTGCGCATTCCCACTTCCTGGGCCCGGTTGGAGGACCGGGCCGTGGATAGGTTCATAAAATTGATACAGGCGATAATCAGGACAAAAAGGGCGATGGCGGAAAAGATGTAGATGTAGCGGATATCGCTGTTGGCCCGGATCTCGGCCTCCAGATTGGATTGCAGGTGGATGTTTTTGAGGGGCTGGAGGCGGGATGATATCTTTATATTGGAACGGACTATTGCCTGGCCGAGATGCCTCTCGAGAAAATTCGGAAGTTTCTCTTCCAGGGAATCCGGCGGTGTTCCTTCCTTCAACCGGATGTAGGTATAAAGATCAGGGACAACACCGTTCAGCCAAGTGACATAGAGCTCTCCACCATATATGGGGACGGAGCCGAGGGTGATAAATGAGGCCAGGATGTCGGCGGAAAAATGGGAGTTCCGCGGAAAATCCTCCATCACACCCGTGACCAGGAAATCGTAGGTGTTGTCGAGCCGGAGAGACTGTCCCATGGGATCTTCGTCCCCGAAGTAGCGGCGGGCCGTGGTCTCCGTTAGGACCAGCGTGCGCGGGGCGGACAGGGCGGTCTTCGCATTCCCCTTGATAAGCGGCAGGTTGAAAAAATCGAAGACGGTCTCATCAGCGAAGTAAACGCCCTTTTCGTGGAACTTCATATCCTTCTCTTCCCGGCTGACCAGCCAGGAGACCAGAGGGGTTTTAATTCGGACATAGCTTTCTACCTCGGGAAAATCTTCGGCAAGGGAGGGTGCCCATGGAGGCGGTGTGCGAGCCGTGCTGATATCTCCCCGGTTGAGCGACTGGAGATGCTCGGTGAGGCGGTAGATCCGCTCGTAGTCGTGCGGGTAGCGGTCATAGCTGAATTCGTCCTGGACATAGATCAGAATGACGAGGCAGCAGGCGATGCCTATGGCCAGCCCCAGGAGGTTGATCAGGGAATATCCCTTGTAGCGTTTGATATTACGCCAGGCGGTTTTGATATAGCTGAAGATCATGTGCCCTTCTCCCTCTGACTCCGGTACGCTCTCTCGTGGGTTTCGGCCATGGTATCGTTATTTCTTTTTTTGAGGGGCGACGGCGAGGATGGTTTTTATGAGTTTTTTGTCTTTGGGAAACTGCCCAACCTGGGGAAGGCGCTGGAGCAGGGTCGCCCAATTGACATCCAGGGCGAATACTTTTTTAAATAATGGCAGGCTTTCCTCGACGCGGCCGGCGACAGCCAGGGTGACAGCCGGCCAGAATATCATCTCGACATTGTCCGGAAACATTTTCATGGCTTAGGAATAGGCCTCCATCGCCTCCGGGATTTTATTATCGGTTAAAAATTCGTCTCCCTGGTTCATACTGTATCATCCGCCTGCGAGGGACAGCCTGAACGC
>JAHIPL010000231.1 GCA_018894615.1 Acidobacteriota bacterium
CATTTTCTGATTCCGGATGACTCGCGGATTTGCAATGATTTCCGGCTGGAAGGGAATGGCCGTATTCTGGTCGTCACCGGGCCCAACATGGCCGGAAAAAGCACCTTTCTCAAGACGGTGGGGGTCAACCTGGTCCTGGGGCTGGCCGGAGCACCGGTGTGCGCCCGTACCTGCACACTTTCCCCGCTGAAGCTCTACAGCAGCATGAAAGTCAGCGATTCCCTGGACAAGAACCTGTCCCTGTTTTACGCCGAGCTGCAGCGTCTCAAAAACATCCTGGACGGGATCCGTGAAGGGGAGAGGATTCTGTTCCTTCTGGACGAGATTCTCAAGGGCACAAATGTCCTTGACCGGCAGGCGGGAGCCGTGGCGCTCCTCCGGCAGTTGACCCGCTACAATGCCATGGGAGTGGTCGCCACGCACGATCTGGAACTGACCAAGCTCGAGAAGGAAATCCCCGATAGGATTAAAAACGCCCACTTTGACGGGAAGGTCGAAGGCGACCGCCTGCTTTTCGAATATAAGCTCCGTGACGGCCGCTGCGAAAGCTTTAACGCCCTTATCCTCATGCGTAAAATCGGCATCGATATTTGATTTCGGGTTGACAGCTTTACCAATTCGGAGTATATTCCTAATTAGTGAAACTATTCAGGAATACGATCCTAAATGAAAACTATTAAACGGATTCTCGACATCGATCTTCCCCAGGGACAGTCGGCTTTTTTATGGGGTCCCAGAAAAATCGGCAAATCGTGTTACCTCAAGGAAACATTTCCTGAAAGCCTTTACTTTGATTTCTTAAAAACAGATCTGACTCTGGAATTCACAAAGCGGCCATCCCTGCTGAGAGAGCAAATTCTGGCGAAAGATGAAAATCTTCTGAAGTTTCCGATCATCCTGGATGAAGTGCAGAAAGTGCCCTCCATCCTGGATGAAGTTCATTGGCTGGTTGAAAACAGAAGACTCAGTTTTATTCTCTGCGGATCCAGCGCGAGAAAATTGAAGCGAGGAAAGGCGAACCTGTTGGGAGGGCGCGCCTGGAGATATGAAATGTTTCCAATGGTGACGCGTGAATTGGGAGAGGTCGATCTCCTGAGAGCACTAAACCACGGCATGATTCCTGATCACTATTTACAGGAAAATTATCAAAAATCGCTCCGCGGTTATGTTAGGGATTACCTGAAGGAAGAAGTGTTCGATGAAGGGCTGACCCGCAATATCCCGGCATTTGCCCGTTTCTTCGATGCCGTGGGATATTCTCATGGAGAATTGATCAATTATTCTAATATCGCCCGAGATTGCGGTGTGGATGCCAAGACCGTCAAGGAATACTTCCAAATTCTGATTGATACACTCCTGGGCCGGATGGTGGAGCCCTTCAAGAGGAAACAATCCCGCCAGATTATCACCAAGGCACCAAAATTTTATCTGTTTGATGTCGGTGTCGCCGGAAGTTTGATGAAGCGGCATGTCGTGGAGGAAAAAGGGGAATTGTTCGGAAAAGCCCTCGAGAATCTCATCTTTATGGAACTGGCGGCCCATTCTTCCTATCGTGATCTTCATTACCGTATCAATTTTTGGAGGACAAAATCAGGGCGGGAAGTGGATTTCATCTTGGATGACGGCAGAGTTGCGGTCGAGATAAAAGGAACCGGCCATGTTGACAATAGGGACATGAGAGGACTTGCTGCGTTCATCGACGAATATTCGCCCCAAAAAGCCCTCGTTGTATGCAATGAAAAAACAGAGCGTCTGCATGGAGGAATCAGGATTTACCCATGGCGGAAATTTCTGAATGATCTTTGGGAAGGACGGATTATCTAATATCTCGAAAAATATCATACTCCGGATTGACGCATTTCTCTCCCCACCAGTCGTACATGTATTTCAGATTGGGTCTGTCTTCGGGGTACCGGCCTTATCGTCGGTTTCCCTAATCCAGTCGTCCAGATGGGGGGTCGGATTGGCTTCATAACCGTAACAGCTCATCAGGGGGGAGATGTCCTCCACGGCGACCAGAGGATATTCGGGCGCTGTTTTGGGTTCGCGGAGGAAGAACAGCTGTTGGATAATGTGAGAAAAGGAAGAGTCATGGACACGCATCCGGCCGTCGTAAAAATTCTCGTCTTTTCATCTTATTACCTTGCTTGAAATTTTATGCCTTTATTGATATCGGGGAACAGTCCTGAGATGAACTGAAAATTATTTCATACAGGAGTTTAAGAGATAAAGTCATTTATCAGATGTAACTCTCTATATATGAAGGAGTTATGAGCTGATCGGCTGTAAGACCCCACCAGGTCTGATTTCCCAGCCAAACGCCTTTAGGACGTCCGCTTGGGTCTCGGTCGGCGTATCGAGCGCCTGTTCGGGCATCCTCTTGCCGGCATACCACAACCAAGTCGAGTTCAGGTGCGACATCTCTTCCAGGATCCGACGCCCGCTATGACATTCAAGTCCTTCCCCGTTCACGGCAATCTCCAGCAAACGCAGCACTGTTAGTGCGATGGCGCAAGTTAGCAGTTGGCAGCGTATCTTACTGTCTGTCCA
>JAHIPL010000232.1 GCA_018894615.1 Acidobacteriota bacterium
CTCCCCGTTCGATACGCTGGAGAGCGCCGCGGGATATCCCGGCATTTTCCGCAAGATCAGCCTGGGTGATATCCCGGTTCAGACGCTGTCTCATCACCCGTTCCCCTAATTCTTCCAAAATAGCCTTATCTCCCATATTTTTAAAATCCATAATGCTTTTCTCCATAATCATAATCAGCCATAATTCATTATAAAACATCTTATAATAGCCATTACAGAAAGTCAACGATTATTAATAATGATTATCCTATTAATCATTATGCCACATATTATCTTTTGTGCTTATCATTATAGGCGTTATGAATAGTAATGACTATTCTATCTTCAATGGTGGACAAATAATTGACAATGACCTGTTCTTTCGTTCTAATTGTTGAGGATCAACACCACAATGAAAAGAAGCTCTCTTATTTTGGCCTTCATGATGATAATGACCCTTACCCCGGTTTTTTCCCAGGAAGGCTTTCGGCTGGCTCTGAGAGGTGGGCCGCAGTGGATCGGGTTCACGGGGAGTGATTTCCGAAGCACATCCCCAAGTGAGATCGTCGTCCGCAGGGATCAAACGACCGGATTTCAGTTCGGATTCGACTTCGAGTATTATTTTACGGAACGGTTCGGCATCGCTACCGGCCTAATCTTTTCCCGGCAGGGTCAAACCTATTCGTTGGATTTGGACGATACCTGGGGCGACCGCACCCTTGATGTTCGTCTTATGTACGCCAAGATCCCCTTCGCCGTCCTCTACCGCATCCTCCAGACATCAAAAACAAATCTTTATCTGAAAGCGGGCCTCTACGCCGGCTACCGGACGGGCGCCGATGACAACTACCAGGACGTCATCCCCGAGGAAATCCTCCTTCCGGGGCCTGAGGAACGCTATTCCCCCGGCGATTTCGGCTTTCTGGCAGGGATTGGCGCTGAGATTAATCTTTCCAGGATGCTGAATCTTCGGATTTCGATCGAAGCCGACAGGGGCCTGCGAAACGTCTTCAGGAACGAGCCCTGGGGTTATCTGGCCGGCGCCGCTTCCGCCAAAAATACCACCGTCACCTTTTCCTTCGGACTGGTCTACCTTCACGGGTCCTGCTGCGACGGAAACTGATCAGATGTTGAGCTCGAGCTGTTTGGCGTCGCGCTCGCGATCGGCCTGAATGCGGTCCAAAACTTCAGGGGTGACATCCCCGGTGGGGTATTTGCCGCTGAAACAGGCTCCGCAGGTGTGTGTGAGACGGGGATTCTGAAGACGAACGGCCTCTTCCAACGATTCGAGCGACTGATAGATAACTTTGTCGGCGCCGATCCGGCGGGCCACCTCTTCGGCATCCACGCCGCGGGCGACAAAATCCTGCTTTGTCTGCATGTCGATGCCATACACACAGGGGTGGCGGAGGGGCGGTGAATAAGAAGCGAAGTAGACCTTTTTCGCCCCGCACTCACGGACCATATGAATAATGGCTTTAGAGGTGTTGCCGCGTACGATGCTGTCATCCACGAGCAGCACCCTTTTTCCCTTGAACTCCGAGGCGATAGGATTGAGTTTCTGCCTCACCGAGATTTTTCTTTTTTCATTCCCGGGCATGATGAAGGTCCGTCCGATGTAACGGTTCTTGACCAGGGCTTCGCGGTAGGGGAGATCAAGCGTCCGGGCGATCTCGACCGCGGCATCCCGGGCCGAGTCGGGAACAGGAACAACGACGTCGATCTTGAGGTTTTCCTTTTTTATTTCCTCGGCCAGAAACCGTCCCAGGCTGACCCGGCACTGGTAGACATTGACATCATCGATAAGGGTGTCAGGGCGGGCAAAATACACCCATTCAAAAAGGCAGGGGGTGTGCGGGCAGCGGGAAATCCGTTTTTTATGCAAACGGCGCTCGTGGTCGATAAAGACAACCTCTCCCGGGCCGATATTATTTATGTCCTCAAAGTTCATAAGGTTGAGGCTGACCGATTCCGATCCGAAGCCATAGGAAGGTTTGATGCCATCTTTCCGGGTTCCGTAGACAAGGGGTTTGATTCCGTAGGGATCACGGAAGGCGATCATACCCTTGTCGGCGATGTAGGCAACCACACTGTAGCTGCCCTGCACCACCTGAAAGACCTCCTCAACGGCGGCGAAAACGTGTTCCGGCGTCAGGTCCTCCATTTCCAGCTCGGCCAGTTTATAGGCGAAAATATTGAGGATGATCTCAACGTCGTTGAAACTGTTGAGGTGACGTTTGTGCTCTTTAAAGATGTTTTCGCGCAGTTCCGTGTAATTGAAGACATTCCCGTTGTGGGCCATGATGATGCCGTAGGGGGAACCGACGAGAAAAGGCTGTGCATCCTCGCCTCCGCCTCCGCCAATGGTCGGATAGCGGGTGTGACCAATTCCGATATTACCCCCAAGACGCCTGGCATGGTCCGCCGTAAAGATATCCTGAACCAGACCGTTTCCTTTTTTTATATGAAAGAGTCCGTCATAGGTGATCATTCCGGCTGAATCCTGCCCGCGATGCTGAATGGCCAGCAATCCCTGGTACAGGTCGCCAAAGACATCTTCATTTCCAATAATCCCAACAACACCACACATGGTTTTTTTACCTCTGGAGGAGACGCATTGTTTGTTTATTATACTGAAAATCGGCGTGATTTGGTAGGTCATCCCCTTTTGGGATCAACCTGAACAACCCGGTCGAAAACATCACCATTCATGAGGGCTCGGAAACGGGATGTATTCCGGACATGTCCAAATAATGAACATGTGGCCAAGTGTTGTGCAATTATTTTATTATCAATCAGTTATGAGCCTTCTGCGTGCCGCATGTTCACTTATTGAACACTATTAACAGCGATCGCCCCAGGTCAAACCAGGGTCTAATTTATTTGTTATCTGCTTGTTAGGCCGCTTTTTTCCTTGTGGCACCACTCTCGCAATAAAGAGGGTGATATGAGCAACAAGGAGAATATAAAAATGACAAACACAGCCAAGAACATTCTAATCACGGCTTTGATTCTAACCCTGGCCGTTTCCGTCGGCGCCGCCGATATCGGCAAGGCTTCCCTCACGGTCCTCTCGATCGAAGACAGCGCCTTCACCGCTCCCGCCCCCCAGAAAGTATCCTTCCAGCCCCCCGCCAACCGTCAGGCCGCTTTCACTCCTCCTTCCTTCTCCATCAACCCCCGCATCCGCCCCTCATTCGGCGACAGCGCCTTCACCGCCTCGCTTATCAGCCTCGCCGCCCTCAACGTCGCCGATTACTTCTCCACCAAGCAAGCCCTCAAGCTCCCCGGGCTCTCCGAAGGTAACCCCCTCATGGCTCCCTTCGTTAAAAACGAACTGCTTTTCACAGGCGTCAAGCTCGGCATCACTGCCCTCGATTACTTCCTCATCCGCAAGATCTATAAGAAAAACAAGGTCCTGGGATGGGTTATTTCAACCGCCGCCAACGTGGCCATGGGCTACATCGTCTCCAATAACATGCGCCTCATCGACCAGGCCCGCGCCCGCATCTGAATGAGGAATACAATGAATCAAACATCCTTGAATCAACAAGAGATCGAAATCATGGGGTTCGAAAGCTTCCTGACCTTGTACCTGGTTTGCCGGTGCCGGCAGGGAGACGACACCCTTCCTTCTCTCGATACACTCAAACAGGATTATATTCAATATTTGATCGACATCACCGGCAATGATATCAACGCGGTGGCGGACATCCTGTCCCTGCCGCCCGAACATGTGACCAGACATCAGTCCAACCTCTGGTTATAAACCCTCCTTCGTTTTCTCTCTCCTTGTTGCGCAAAGGGCCGAAAGGCCCTTTTTTTTCGTCTCATTTTCCTGCCGCAACTCCGCAACAACAGGGAAAACGCGGCCGGTTTGTTGAAAAATCGGACTAAAATGACAGAGACGCCAGAAGTTCGTCAGGGTTGAGCGAAGCGGTTCCTACCTTGCCAACCACCACACCGGCCGCTGCGTTGGCCAGGACGGCCGCTTCCCGGATGTTGGACCCGGCCAGAAGAGCGATGGAGGCGGTGGCGATCACGGTGTCGCCGGCCCCGGTCACATCAAAGATCTCTTTGGCAACGGTGGGGATGTGCATGGCCTTTTTCCCGGCCTCAAAAACCGACATGCCTTTATCTCCCCGTTTGATGATCAGAAAATCGCTTTGAATCCGCTCAAATATTTTTTCTCCGGCTTTTTCCACCTCCTCGTCACTGGAGCAGCGGTGGTGGACGATGCTTTCCGCCTCGACATGGTTGGGTGTCACCAGGGTGACGGGAGTGAAGGCAGAAAAATTTTGGACTTTTGGATCAACATAGACAGGGATTTTTTTCCTCCGGCAGTGGCCGAGAACGTCGGCCATCAGCGCCCGTGAAACCATCCCCTTGTTGTAATCGGATATCACAAGACCCTCAAATTCGGCTTCCCGGACAATCGCGGCAATCTTTTTCCGAATCTGTTCCGGAAAAGGCGTTCGTGTCTCCTGGTCGACCCGGACAACCTGCTGCTGATGGGCGATAATACGGGTTTTGACTGTTGTCGGCCTGTTCTTAAGGGAAACGAGGCCGCTCCTCTCAGAAAACTGATCGCGTATCCAGAGTCCCTCGGGATCGCTGCCGATCACACCGACCACATAGGGAACGGCACCCAGAGTTTCCAGAGTGCGGGCGACATTGCCGGCTCCCCCGAGGCAGATGGAATCCCGGCACACCTCAACGACAGGGACCGGCGCCTCCGGTGAGATACGGGTCACCTCTCCCCAGATGTATTTGTCCACCATGAGGTCTCCCAGAACACAGACTCTTCTCCCTTTAAAGGCCCTGATGACGGATTCCATACGTTTTTTGTTCATGGCGATCATGGCTGTTATTTCCTGACAAAGATGGGATTGGAGACGATCCACGGCACATCACGACGCAGCGGAGTTCTCTCCTTCAGAAAAACCTCGGCCCTGTAGACCCCCGGTTCGGTGACGGTGTGAAGCAGGGCGTCGCCTTCTCCGTCAGCCACAATCCGGCCGTTCCGAAGAAGACGGATGCTTGTTCGAAAAGGAAAAGGGGTCTGGACTCGAAGGGTCAGAGCCGGCCCGAAGGGGATGGTCCGCCCCATGGAAAAAATCGTCTTTCCCGACTTCGCGTCGAACCGGAAGCCGTGCGGCCGGGCCGCGCCGTCCACGGCATTATAAAAACGCCCTTCCCTGAGCGCATCGAACACCGCCTTCTCCGCCGCCTCGAATTCGGACGGCAGGGGGCCGTCCAGCTGGACGTGAAGGCGAAGCAGACGGAACAGCACGCGATAGGCGAAGTGGGCGTCCGTACTGAAGTAGCCAAAAACAGGCTGATCCGCCGTCAGGCTGTCCCATTTTTGAAGCAGGCGATCCGGCTTGTCCAGGCTTTTCAGGAGAAAGTAGCCCGGCCGGACAAGCAGAGCCGGCAACGCGGGCAGCGACCGGAGAAAATCCTCGCGGAGCATGGAATAGGCATCCATGACTTCGACACCTGAATAGAGGAACTTGTCACCCCAGGTCCAGCTGATATCGGAATAAGGATGGGCGACGATCGTGAAGCCGCCGTTCCGGGAGATGTGGGCGGCGGCTTCCTCGGCGATCCGGGACAGAGATCCATCCGGCATGTCGAACCCCAGGCC
>JAHIPL010000233.1 GCA_018894615.1 Acidobacteriota bacterium
CAAGCTTGTGTCCGTCTTCCATTTCCTGCTACACTTGATGCCACTTTTTGGATTGGAGAGTGGCCATGCCCGATATTCCGCCCTCCCTGCGGTCGGATGTTGAAATCATTCCCGCCGAGTACAACAGGAAAAAAGGCCTTCTCATCAAGGATTCGTTGGGGCTGATTGCCGATCCGGTGTTTGTTCAGGGGATGGGAGTGTTTATCTTGACCCGGTTGGACGGACGGACGACCTTGGAGGATATTTGGTCCTTGCTCGTTCAGCAGACACGTGATTTGTCCCTCACCCGGGAGCAGATCGCCGAGGTCATCAGCCGGTTTGACGAGTCGTTTCTTCTGGATTCACCCGCCTACCGCGCCGGGAAAAAAAACATCCTTGATGCCTACGCCCGGGAAACTATCAGGCGGGCCGCCCTGGCCGGGTCCGCATATCCCGGGGAAGAAGCCGATCTGCGCCTTTATCTAGATGATGTGCTCACGGCCGGTGCGGGCGGAGAAAACGATCCTCCGTCTGAATCCATTCGTGCCGTCGTCGCTCCCCACATTGATATCGGAGTGGGACGCTCCCTTTATTCCAGGGCCTATAACGCCGTCAGGACGTGGAAACCCTGCCGTATCGTGATTCTCGGAACAGGGCATCATCTCAACGACGCTTTTTTTTCACTGACAAACAAAGATTTTGAAACCCCTCTGGGGCTCGTCCGGGCGGACAAAGAGTGGATCAACAACCTCCGCGCGGCGGGGGAAGAGCTGATTTCGTCCGCCGACATTGTTCACCGCAGTGAGCATTCCATTGAGTTTCAGCTTCTTTTCTGTCAGCGGATTTTCGGGCCGACCTTTTCCATCGTTCCCGTTCTTTGCGGGTCTTTCAGCGGACTGCTTTCCTCCGTCACCCGGCCGTCCGAGGTTCCGGGCATCGAGGCGATGAGCCGGACGCTTCGGCGCATGCTGGATGAGTCACCTGACACCCTGGTTGTGGCGGGTGTGGATTTGTCCCATATCGGACTCAAGTTCGGCCATTCCGAAAGCGCACTTTCTCTCCTGTTGGATACACGGGAATTTGATGATCGACAGATGGACCACATATGTGAAGGGGACATTCAAGCGTTTTGGGAGGGAGAACGGCGGTCCGGTTCCCGTTTTAATGTCTGTGGATTTTCAGCCCTTTCCTTTCTGATGGAGGTTTTTCCGGACCTGCAGGGAGTGAGGCTCGGTTATGATATCTGGCGGGAGGAACCGACTCAGTCGGCCGTCAGCTTTGCGGCCATGGTGCTGATGAAAAAGGAGAAACGGAAATGAATCAATTTGGCGGATGCGTCAGGCAGTCTGAGACGTTTGATTTTGCTCTTCTCGGAATACCCTATGACGAAAAATCGTCTTTTCTCAAGGGAACGTCGGGGGGGCCGGCCGCTGTCAGGAAGCATTCCAGTGTGGAGATGATCAATGCCTGGACGGAACTGGGGATTAATCTGGAAGAAGATTGCGTTGTCGTCGACCATGGAGACCTGGTCATCGAAGGTGATTACGGACAGGTGTCGAAGAACATTCAAAACGGCGTCAAAACAATTCTTGATGCCGGGGCCGTTCCCGTTGTGCTGGGCGGTGATCACTCCGTCAGTTATCCTGTCGTCCGGGCTGCAGCATCGGCGTACGGCCCGTTGGATATCCTCCATTTTGACGCGCATCCGGATCTGTATGACGAGCTGTATGGGGATCCGTTCTCCCATGCCTGCCCCTTCCGCCGGATTCTCGAAGAAGGTCTGGCCGCCTCGCTCGTTCAGGTCGGGATCCGCGCCTTCACCGGAGAGCATCGGAAAACAGCCGAAAAATTCGGCGTTCGCTGGGTGGAGATGAAGGATATACCTCCCCTGCCTGAGCTCGCGTTCGCCCGCCCTCTGTATGTCTCCATCGATATGGATTCCCTCGATCCCGCCTTTGCCCCTGGTGTGTCTCATTATGAGCCGGGCGGATTGACGACCCGGCAGCTCATTCAAATCATCCACCGGCTCCGGGGCGATATCATCTGTTTTGATGTGGTTGAAGTCAATCCGGAGAGGGATGAATCGGGGATCACGGCCGCGGCAGCCGGCAAGCTCGCTATGGAAGTGATGGGAAAAATCCTTTATGAACGCAGAAAAAAATAGGCGGGCCCTCTCCTCA
>JAHIPL010000234.1 GCA_018894615.1 Acidobacteriota bacterium
CAGCTGGTGATGGATTTCGAAGCCATACGCGAACTGGACATCAATCCGCTTATCGTTTTCGAAAAAGGCCGGGGCTGTCTGATCGTCGACGCCCGCATCATCTTATCAGATTGACAGGGTCGGCTTGTTGGATATAATAGGTTGTTTATTATCCAGGGGTGTATTTCATGGGTTTCTTTAAAAAAATAAAAAAAGAAAGAGTCTGTGTATTCGGACTTGATGGAGTTCCCCATTCCCTCCTCCTTGACCTGGCCAGGCAGGACGTGATGCCCTTTTTCCGGACCTTGATCGAATCGGGAACACTTCACAAAATGAAGGCCAGCCTGCCTGAAATATCCTCCGTCAGCTGGACGGATTTTATGACGGGTACCAATTCAGGGAGTCACGGTATTTTCGGTTTTACCGACTGCAAAGAGAATTCCTATTCCATGCGGTTCCCCAATTTCCTGGATGTGAAAACGGAGACCATCTGGGATCGGCTGGGAAAGGCGGATAAAAAAAACGTCGTCATCAATCAGCCGTCCACCTATCCCGCCCGGAGGATGAACGGAACACTGATTTCCGGTTTTGTCGCCATCGAATTGAGTAAGGCCGTCCATCCCATCACCATCAAACCCGCTCTCGAGAAAATCGGATATGAGATCGACATCGACACCTACAAGTCGCGGGAAGATCACGAATTCCTGTGGAAAGAGCTGGACCGGACGCTGGCCGGCCGCGCCAAGGCCTTTGACCTGCTCTGGCAGGAGGAATGGGATTACTTCGAACTGGTGATCACGGGAACGGACAGGCTTCAGCACTTTCTTTGGGACGCATATGCGGACATCGATCATCCCTATCACCAGCGGTTCCTCGACTACTACCGCCAGATCGACATCAACCTAAAAAAAATGGCGGGCGCCTACGAAAAACTGACGGGCGGGTACGACGGGCTCTTCCTCCTCTCCGACCATGGATTCACCGGGATCGAGCAAGAGGTTTATCTCAATGCCTGGCTGCAGAAGGAAGGATATCTCTCTTATTTGACCGACGAACCCAAAAACATGGACGACATCTCGACCGACAGCAGGGCCTTCGCCATGGATCCCAGCCGGATCTATTTCCATTATCAGGATCGATATCCGAGGGGTTCAGTGAATCCCTCAGAACGCGACGCCCTGGCCGCCGAGATCAAGGCCAAACTGGCGCCTCTCACCCATAACGGAACAAAGGTTGTGCACGAAGTGTTTGACACGCGGGACATCTACAGCGGACCGTATGTCGAAAAAGGGCCGGACCTCATCGTCCTCTCTGAGCACGGATACGACATGAAAGGTTCGGTGAAAAAGAAAGAGATTTTCGGTCGAAGCAACCTGCAGGGGATGCACACCTGGGACGACGCTTTTTTCTGGTCTCTCGATGAGCACGGCCCGGACCTGGCCATCTCTCAGCTGTCAAACATCATTCTCGATCGCTTCGGCCTGAAATGACCGGTAAAAATGATTCCTCTCGAATGGATAACTGATGAAACGGATATTTAAAACACCAAGCGTTAACGACAGACGGACTTTTCTTTTTCTGACGGCCTTTTTTCTTCTGGCTGCCGCACCGCTCCACGCCTATATCGGCCCGGGAGCCGGTTTTGCCTTTTTATCGTCCTTTATGGTGCTCTTTGTCACCTTTTTTCTGGCGGTTTTCTCGTTTCTCGCCTGGCCCTTCCGCTTCCTCTGGAAGATTATCAGGGGACAAAAAGCCTACAAAAAAAGCCTTGTCAACCGGATAGTCATCGTCGGTTTCGACGGGATGGAACCCACGCTCGTTGAAAAATATATGGCCCGGGGCAAGCTGCCGAATTTCAGCCGGCTGAAAGAGGAAGGCGCTTATTCCCGGTTGGGAACGACCATTCCGGCCATTTCCCCCGTCGCCTGGTCCTCCTTCATGACCGGCTGTCATCCCGCCAAGCACAACATCTTCGATTTTCTGAGCCGCAATCCCGCCACCTACCTGCCCGACCTCTCGTCCGCCCGGATCGGAAATCCGAAACGCTTCCTGACGCTCGGAAAATACAGGATTCCCCTCTCCAAACCGGTCATCAAGGGGCTTCGCAAAAGCATCCCTTTCTGGAAAATACTCGGTGATCAGGGCATATTCAGCACCATCCTCCGCATTCCCATCACATTTCCCCCCGAAAAATTCAAGGGACACTGCATCTCCGGCATGTGCACCCCCGATCTCAAAGGAAGCCAGGGCACGTTTTCCTTCTACACCACCGACATCGCCAAGCTGGAAAAACATGAGGGCGGCGTCATCTTCCCCGTCAAACGGAACGGCGACACCATCGAGACCTACATCTCCGGCCCGGTCAACACTCTGCTGAAAGAGGAAAAGGAACTGCGGCTGCCCCTGACGATCACCATCCATCCCGACAAAGAGGAAGCAGCGGTCAACCTCGACGGACAGAACATTTCCCTCAAGCCGGGTGTTTTTTCAGACTGGATCCGCATCTCGTTCAAGGCGGGGCTGGGCATGAAAATCCGAGCCATCTGCCGCCTTTACATTTCCCGGATCGCCCCGGAATTCGAGATGTACCTGACACCTCTCAACATCGATCCGGAGAAACCGGCCCTTCCCATCTCCCATCCCTTCATCTACTCCGTCTACATAGGGAAACTGATCGGCAGCTACACCACCCTCGGTGAAGCGGACGACACCTGGGCCCTGAACGAAGGGATACTCAGTGAGGACGCCTTCATCAAGCTCGCCTACGACAATCACCGGGAGTCGGAGGACATGCTCTTCAACGCCCTGGACAAGACAAAAAAAGGAGTGGTGGCCAGCTGGTTCCAGACGACGGACAGTCTGCAGCACATGTTTTTCCGCTATCTCGACAAGGACCATCCGGCCCTGACCTGCGGACAGACGGAGAAAAGCGCCAAAGTCCTGGAAGATCTCTATGTCAACATGGATGAGCTGCTCGGCCGCATTCGAAAAAAAATAGACAAAAAATCCCTTCTGATCATCATGTCCGACCACGGCTTCAAGAATTTCTGCCGGGGAGTGAACATCAACTCCTGGCTGTACAAGAACGGCTATCTCGCTCTCAAGGACGGAAAGACGGAAAGCGGCGAGTGGTTCAACGGCGTGGATTGGAGCAGGACCAGGGCCTACGGCCTCGGCCTGGGAGGCATCTATCTCAACGTCAAGGGGAGGGAAGCCCTGGGTATCGTCAAACCCGGCGAAGAACTGGCCGCCCTGAAAAAGGAACTGTCCGAAAAATTGACAGGGCTCAGGGACGACAAAACGGGCGCCGTCGCCATAAACCGGATGTACGACAAGGACGAGATTCCCTCCGGCCCTTACAAGGGCAACTGTCCCGACTTCATCGTCGGATACAATGTTGGTTACAGGGTTTCCTGGGATTCGGTCACAGGCATTGTCAACGACATCCTCTTCGAGGACAACACAAAGGCCTGGAGCGGTGACCACTGCATAGATCCGGCGCTGGTGCCGGGTGTCATTTTCAGCAGCCTGCCGCTCAACACGGATACGCCGCACATCACGGATATCGCGCCCACCGTCCTCGATCTGTTCGGCATCGACATCCCCGGTCAGATGGACGGCAAGCCCTTCATCGAAAAATCCATCCTTCAGAAAACAGGATCTTCCCGCGACACAAAAAAAACACAGAAAAAAAGGGAATGAAACAATGTCTCCGATAAACCGAAGAGAATTTCTCAAGATGGGCATGACAGCTGGTTCCATGCTGGCAGCCGGAAGCGCCTCGGACCTCGTCCACCATGTGTACGGCCGGACGGAAACATCGAAAAAAATGATCGTTCTCGGTTTTGACGGCATGGACGCTCACATCCTCCAGGGCTGGATGGATCAGGGCAAACTCCCCACCTTCGCCCGCCTCAGGAAAGAAGGCGTCTTCAGCCAGCTTCAGACAAGCTTCCCGCCCCAGAGCCCTGTGGCCTGGTCCAACGTCATCACCGGCATGAATCCCGGCGGACATGGTGTTTTCGACTTCATGATGCGCCACCCCAAAGACTACAGGCCGGATTTTTCCTCCACCGAGACCATCGGCTCGACCAAGACCATCGCCCTCGGGAAATATAATCTTCCCCTGAGCGGAGGAAAAGTCCGTCAGCGCCGTGAGGGCCGCTCATTCTGGGAATACCTCGAGGACCACGACATCCCGGCCACGATCTTTAAAATGCCCGCCAACTACCCTCCCGCAAAAACAAAACAGCGCACCCTCTCCGGAATGAACACGCCGGACATCACCGGGAATTACGGGACATACAACTACTACACAACCGATTACGCCGATCTGCAGGATGACTCTTACGCCGGAGGCAACCATCACGAGGTCTACGTCATCGGCAACCGGATCGACGCCAAGCTCTACGGCCCGGATAACTCATTCATCAGGGGAGATTACCCGCCCAAAGCATCCATCGACTTCAAGGTCTACATCGATCCCGATCGTCCCGTGGCCAAAGTCTTGATTCAAGGCGAGGAATTTATCCTGCGGGAAAAGGAGTGGAGCGGGTGGAAACGGGTGAAGTTCCCCCTCATGCCGACTCAGAGTGTCAGCGGAATCTGCATGTTTTATCTCAAACAGATTCGTCCCGAATTCAAGCTCTACATCTCCCCCATCAATATCGATCCGGCCAACCCGGCCCTTCCCATCTCCACCCCCGAATCCTACTCCAGGGAACTTGAAAAACGGTTCGGCCCCTTCTTCACCAAAGGGCTGCCGGCCGACTGGAACGCCATGAACAACCTGGTCCTGGACGAGGAATCCTTTCTCGAACAGGACAACTTCGTCCTTCAGGAACGTAAAGAGATGCTGGAATACGAGCTGTCCCGTTTCGATTCAGGTCTTCTCTTCTACTATCTCAGCTGCACGGACCAGCGGCAGCACATGTTTTTCCGATTTCTCGACAAACAGAGCCCCTCCTACGACGAGAAACTGGCGGTGGAATACGGCCGGACCATCGAGAACATCTACAGGGAGGCGGACCGGATGCTGGACACGGCCCTTCAGAAGGCGGACAAAGACACCATCGTTTGGGCCATTTCCGATCACGGTTTTGCTCCCTTCCGCCGCACGTTCAACCCGAACACCTGGCTCAAACAGAGCGGCTACCACTCCCTCATCAACGAGTACAAAAAGGAGGACGAGGGGCTTTTTCTCAATACGGACTGGTCGCGGACCAGGGCCTACGCCTACGGGTTGAACAGCCTGTTCCTCAACGTCAAGGGACGGGAAGGGCAGGGCATCGTCAATCCGGCGGAAAAAACAGCGCTCGCTCGGGAAATCGCCCACAAGCTTGAAGCCTACATCGATCCCAAAACGGGTGAAAACCCTATTTTCGCCGCCAAACCGGCCGAGGACATCTATTCCGGTTCCCGGATGCATGAGGCGCCGGACATCGTCATCGGCTACAACAGAGGCTACCGGGTGGACTGGTCTTCCCCCATGGGCACAATCGCCGCCGAGGTCATGGAGGACAACACCATGAAATGGAGCGGGGACCATATGTCGGCACCCGATATCGTCCCGGGCATCTTCCTCTCGAACCGGCCCGTCAACAACCCGCAGCCGGCCCTCTATGATCTGGCCCCGACCATTCTTAAGCTGTTCGGCATCGAGACGCCCAAGGAGATGATCGGCCGATCCATCGTTTGATAAAAAGGAGCAACCATGGCCAAAACAAAAGTGAAGCTGGAAAAGGATCTTCTTGAAAAAGTGAAAAAATACGCCCAGCTGTCCGGCTATTCCTCACCGGAAGAATTCATCACCCACTGCCTGGAGAAGGAAATCAGCCAGTTGGAAGAGACCGACTCGGAAGAAGAAGTCAAAAAAAAACTCAAAGGGCTGGGGTATATCTCCTAGCATTCGACAAAGAAGGTGAACATGTGGGTCTTTAACAGTCTATTCGGTAAATTGTTCGACGGGATCTTTTTTTTCTTTCTCAACATGAGCCCCTGGGTGAGCATGATCGTGGTGTCGCTGCTCACGGGAATGCTCATGCTGTCCATCTTCCGCCTGACCTCCAACCAGGAGGGCATCAAAAAGGCAAAAAACAAGATCAAGGCCCACATCCTGGAGCTGCGTCTTTTCCAGGACAATCTGGGGATTTCGCTCAGGTCCCAGGGGAAAATCCTGACGACCAACCTGAAATACCTCAGTCACACGGCCAAACCCATGCTGATCATGATCGTGCCGCTCGTTCTTGTTCTGATTCAGCTCAATTTCCGCTTCGCCTACCTCCCTTTCCAGACAGGCCAGCAGGCGCTGATCAAGGTCATCCTTAAGCCCGACCTGAATCCCTCGGAGACCGCGGTCGAGTTGACGCCGCTCTCAGCCGGCATCGTCGTCGAAACGCCCGGTATCCGAATTGATGAAGAACGTGAGATTGACTGGAGAATCCGCATCACCGGCGAGGGCCGGCATGAGTTCGCCATCGAATCGGGCGGGGAAAAAGTTATCAAGCGTATCGATGCCGGAGGGAAATCCCTGCGGACCCTCTCCCCCATAAAAGTCGGGGCCGGTTTCTTGGACCAGCTGTTTTATCCGGCGGAAAAACCCATGGCCTCCACGCTGCCTTTTCAGTCCGTGACGATCACCTATCCCGACCGGAAGATGAACCTCTTCGGATGGAAGATGCACTGGATCATCGCCTATTTTTTCCTGTCCATGGTCTTCGGATTCGGTCTGAAGGGCGTGTTCAAGGTCGATATTTAAGGACGGATCACCGTTTTTCGTAGCGGTTGTACCAGACTATTTCGTTGAATTCCCGGCGTTTTTTCGGGCGGGCATCCGAAGTCTTGTCCGGATACCCCACGGCCAGCAAGGAAACCACCTTGTAGGAGCGAGGGAGCCCGAAGAATTTGCGCGCCTTTTTCATATCGAACCAGCCGATCCAGCACGTTCCCAATCCCTGTTCCTCGGCCTGAAGGACGAAGTGCTCCCCTGCAATCCCGATGTCGATCAGGTAGTAGCGCACATCCTGAATCTGCTTGGCCAGGCGGTTGGCCAGGAAATCGAGGCGGCCCAAAACCAGCACCAGGACGGGAGCCTTGGCGGCAAACCGGGTCATGCTGTAGATACCGTTGAAGACATGTCGGCTGAAGGGCTCTATCACCAGAGGGTCGTCCATGACTAGGAAGCGCCAGGGCTGGACATTTTCAGCCGAGGGAGCAAGCCGGGCCGCTTCCAGGCAGAGGTTGATCTTGCTCCTCTCCACCGGCTTGTCGAGCCAGCGCCGGACACTGCGGCGGCTGTGAATGAGCTGCTGGACGTGGGACATCGAAGGGGGGTATTGTTCAGCCATTCTTGCTCCTTGTTTTTCTCGCTTCCGGTCATTATATCACTCATTACTTTTATTATCAGCCTTCATCGGTCTGAAGGGCATATTTGGAGTTGATTTTTGAGGTGGAATCTCCCATTCGCTCCCGTCCGCCTGCTTCAAAAAAAAGACTGAGATGTTTCTATTTCCAGGGAACGAGACTGTTCCGCTCGAACAATGATAAAAGCCGTTTGATTAAAAAACAATTGATTTTTGGAGAGAGGCGGTCATAAGATAAGCGAAGACAGGAGGAATCCGTGATGAAGAAACTGACCGTTCTTCTCTTTGTTTTGTTGATCTTTGTGTTAGCAGGCGTTTTCATCCATTCCGAGTGGAAGGCGAACAGAGGCACAGAGGTTGACTTCCAATCAAATGCAGAATCAGTGAGTCCGCCGGTCCCGGTCCCTGCGGCTGATGAGCCCCTCTGCCCCCAGGTGGCCAGCTACACCATAGACGTCCGCCTGGACACGGAAAACAACCTGATCACGGGCACCGAACGATTGACCTGGACCAACACAACCGACAATGCGGCCATTGAGCTGTGGTTTCACCTCTACTGGAACGCCTTCTCGAACACGGACAGCTCCTTTCTGCGGGATTCGTTCCTCCAGGGAGAGTCTTTCGACCATTTTCGGGAGGAGGATTGGGGTTTCTGCCGGATTCAATCCATTTTTTTGGTGAACGGAAATGGAAAGGACCGCACCGACCTCTCCACCCTGATGGAGTTCCGCCACCCCGACGACGGCAACACCCTTGACCGGACTGTTTTTTCCCTTCCCCTTCCCCGTCCCGTCGCCCCCGGGGAAACCGTTACCCTGGACATCTCTTTCGAGTCTAGGGTCCCCCGCCCCATCAGCCGGACCGGCGTCTACAGGAATAATTACTTCATCGCCCAGTGGTTTCCCAAAATCGGCGTCCTTGAAAACGGCGGGTGGAACTGCCACCAGTTTCACTCGTTCAGTGAGTTTTTCGCCGACTACGGCACCTACGACGTCCGCATCACCCTTCCTTCGCAGTATGTCATCGGCGCCACAGGAGAGCACCGCGATGTGATGGACAACGGCGACGGCACATCAACCCACCGCTTCGTCCAGCACAGCGTCCACGATTTCGCCTGGACGACCGGCCCCGATTACCTGGAGCACACAGAGAACTTCGAATTTCTTCCAGGAAGGACAACGGAAATCACCCTTCTCTATCAGCCCTATCACCGGCACCTCAAGGAGAGGTATCTTCAGGCCGTCCGCAACGCCATTCACTTCTGCAGCCTGTGGTACGGAGCCTACCCCTACACCACGGCCACCTGTGTCGATCCCTCCTTCAACAGCCGGGCCGGCGGTATGGAATACCCCACTCTCTTTACGGGCGGCGCCTATTTTCTCTCCCCCGAACGTGTCCACAGCCCGGAGGGAGTGACCATCCACGAGTTCGGCCACGGTTACTTCTACGGACTCGTGGGCAGCAACGAGTTTGAGAACGCCTGGATGGACGAAGGCTTCACGTCATTCCTCGATTCGGCCGTGACCCATGAGGCGTATGGACCTCCCCTTTACTCGAGGCGATTCTTCGGTGTTCCCGTCACCTTCAAAGAAGTGCCTATACCCATCGAATCGGGCGGTATAGACAGTCACCGCAACACTTCGGACATGGACATCCTGCAGCGATATGCATGGGAATATCTGGACGGCGGAAGCTACAGCGCCAACGCCTACTCCAAGGCGGAGCTTTTGCTCCGCACCCTGCAGAGAGTGATGGGCGAGGACGTCTTCGGAAACATGATCAAAACCTATTCTCAACGGTGGTGGTTCCGGCATCCCCGGCCGCAGGACTTTTACGACGCCGTCAACGAATTCGCCGACCGGGACATGAGCCCGTTTCTCGACCAGGTCATCTACGGCAGCGGGCAGCTCGACTACGGCATCGGACAGGCGGAAAGCCGCCGGCCTCCCGCAGGACACGGCCTCTATGAGGGGCGCTTTTTAAAGGGGCACACAGCGCCCGGGGCCGATGATCTTTTTGAAACGGAAGTGGTTGTCCGCCGCTTCGGGGA
>JAHIPL010000235.1 GCA_018894615.1 Acidobacteriota bacterium
CCGTCGTGACCGGTTCGACCAATTCGCCTTCCGGAACATCGTCGAAATGTTTTTCCAGAAGGTCCATCACCTCCGCGGCTTCAAGGTCGCTGCAGACGACAAACTCCAGGTTCCCTTTTCTGAAATGCCCCTTGAAAAAATGCGCGATGTCCTTTTTGCGTAGAGATTTGACCGATTCTTCCGTTCCGTAGACCGAGCCCGCATACGGAGAGGTTCCGAACAGGTTTCCGGACTGGACGACAAAGGCCGTCTGTACGGCATCGTCCGCTTCCGTTTCGCGGAGGTAGTCCATCAGGTCCTCGTTCCGTTCGATCCGAATGTTATTGATGAGGGGATGGAACAGAATCTCGGAGATCACCTTGATGGCTTCCTCAAGGTTGGCCGACAGCGAGGCCGCGGTGATGAGGGAGTGGTCGTTGTTGCTGATCATCAGCAGCTGAGTGGACTGTCCCATGATGCGCCGCAGGGTTTCCTGATCGGGTATCTCCAGCGTCAGCCGGGTGGTGAGATAGGAGACGCCCTGCTGTCCCGCTGGTTCATCCCCTTTTCCTCCGTGGATGAGAATTTGAATATAGGTTACGGCGGAGGTTACGTCTCTTTGAAAATAGACGGGAATGCCGTTGGACAGGACTGTGCGAACGACTGGGGAGTTCCAGAGAGAGAGGGCTGTCTCCGGCTTTTGAGACAGAGGGTGCTGTTCCTGTGAAGAGGCGCTTGAATTTACGAGGAGACCAAACAAAAAGGCAAGAATCATCACCCTTTTTGTATTCACGGCTGTCACTTTCCCCTGGACTGCGGCCTAATGATGACGGTGACGTACCGGCCTTTGCCGAGGTAGTCGGAGGCGATTTTCCGGATCTGTCCCGAGTCGACGGCGTCGATGGCGTCGAGATAGCTGCCCCGCCCGGTATTGGTGTTGAGAAGCATGTAGCGGGCCAGAGAGGAGGCGATCTGAAGACCGTCCTCCTGGGTGCGGTGGAATCCGAAGCGAAGCTGATTCTTGGCGCTCTCCAGAAAGTCCAGAGCGTAAAAGGCTTCGTCGCCAATAAAGTCGTCCCGGGTGTAGTTGAGGTTGTGGGAGGATTTGAGAAAGTTGACTGTTTCCCGTTTGGCCGAGTTGATGTTTTTGCTGTCCAAAATCAGCATGATGTGAATGGCCCCCCCGCAGCGAAGGGCGCTGTAGCCCATGGAGATGGAATCGACAAGGCGCCGCCGGCCGCGCAGGGGGCCGTTGAGGAGCGGATTGACGCCGCGCCCGAGGACCTGGGTCAGAACGTCCACACCGAACTGGTCGTCATGGTTGTAGTCCGGGCCTCTCTTGCCGATGACCATGTAGGTTTTCTGGATGTCCATCCGCACTTCGAATTCGTCGCTTCGGACAAGGGCCGGCGCCTCCGGGATTTCAGGAATGAATTCAACTCCTTTAGGGATGGATGAAAAAACGGCGCGGACTTTTTCCTCCATT
Organism: Acidobacteriota bacterium; assembly: GCA_018894615.1. Taxonomy (GTDB): domain Bacteria; phylum Acidobacteriota; class Aminicenantia; order Aminicenantales; family Aminicenantaceae; genus JAHIPL01. The sequence continues at coordinate 1,466 of JAHIPL010000235.1, forward strand.
TCCTCAAGGGATAAATCGCCGACGACGGCCAGTGCGCATCGGTCCGGTACAAAAAAACGCCGGTGCCAGGCTGAGACCGTTTCAGCCGACAGGGAGGCGATAACGTCTTTCCGGCCGTAAATGGGGAGGCTGTAGGGATGGCCGGGAAAAAGGCGGCTGAAAAAATGGGACAGGGCGTATCGTTCGGGATCGTCGTTGAGTTGACTGATCTCCTCCAGAATGACGTCTTTCTCCTTGTCCAGTTCGTCCTGCCGGATGCGGAGATCGAACAGAATCTCCTTCTGGTTGCGGAAAGCGAAATCGGCGAAGCGGGAGGGACAGCTCAGTTCGAAAAGAGACACATCCCGGCCGGTGTGAGCGTTGAAATAGGCCCCATGACGGCGGATCTCGCGGCTGATCTGGTCTCCCGTCCGCTGCGCCGTCCCCCGGAAGAGGATGGTGTGCTCCAGAAGATGGGCCAGTCCGCTTGTGTCGTCCGTTTCGTTTTTGGAGCCGAAATCGAAGGCGCAGACCACATGGATGAGGGGGAGATTGTGGCGTTCGTAGAGGTACACCCGAAGGCCGTTATCCAGGGTGATCCGTCGCGAATCGTCATGTGCATTCAAAATGGCAGGAGAGGTGAGGGTGAAGAGGATCAAAACGAGGGCTAGAGCCGCAGCGCATAAAACTTTCATCGGGGCGGCAAAGGGTCGGCTCATGCAGCGGACCCCTTGATATACTGTTCGAAAATCCGTATGGATTCCTCGCTGCCCATGACAAGAAGGGTGTCGCCGCTTTCCATTTTTTCGCCGGACGAGGGATTGAAGAGGATGTCTTTTCCCGGTTTTTTGATGGCGACGACGATGACGTTGGCGTGCTTGCGGATGTCGCTCTCCTTGAGCGAAAGCCCGGCCAGGCGGCAGCCCTTGTTCAGTGTGAACTCCTCCATGTTGAGCAGGATCTCCTGCCGGCGGATGACCAGGTCCATAAAGTCGACGAGGGTGGGCCGGAGAAGGCTCTGGGCGATGCGGAGACCACTTATCTTGTAGGGGCTGAAGACCTTGTTGGCCCCGATCTGAAGGATTTTTTTCTCGGCGTCCTCGTCCATCACTTTGGAGAGGACAAACAGAGACGGATTGATCTGTTTGGAGGTGAGAACCAGGTAGAGGTTGTCGGCGTCGGAGGGGAGAAGTGCTGCCAATCCCTTTGCCTTTTTTATTCCGGCTTTGAGAAGGACATCCTCATGGGTCGCGTCCCCTTCGAGGAAGAGGCATGTGCCGGCTGTTCTCAAGTCCGAAATGGCTTCAGGATCAATGTCCAAGATCACAAAATGGGTTTTTTCCTCTTCCAACCGCTCTCGCACGATCCGTCCGATCCGTCCGTGACCGCAGATGATGTAGTGGTCCTTCAACCGGCTCAATTCTTTTTCCATCTTTTTTCTCCGCAAAAAGGTGCTGACTCCTCCCTCATAGACGGCTTCCGACATCTTGGTGAATCCGTAGAGGACCGTCCCCACCCCTCCGATGATGATAAATATGGTGAAAAGCTTCCCGGCGGCGGACATGGGATCTTTCACTTCCTTGAAGCCGACCGTGAAGATAGTGATGACGGTCATGTAGAGGGCATCGAGGGGAGGCATTTGCTCGATAAGAGAAAATCCGACGGTTCCGAGAAGAATCAGAAGGAAAATGAGGAAAAGAGCTTTCAGCATGCTTCGTATCTTACACCAATCGAAAAAAACGGGCAAGATAGGCGAGCTGCTGTTTTATATTCGGTTGGCCCAAAGGTGGGAATTGGATATAATGAGGCAATAAACCGAACGTGGGCCGCGTCAAAAGGATAGAGCCATGGCGAAAATGAAAGAAAGAATACTGGTCGTCGACGATGAGGAAAACATCCGCAATTCTCTGCGCATGATTCTCGAATATGAGGGTTATGCCATGATCGAGGCGGCCGACGGAGAATCCGCTCTGGAAATGATCGATGAAACGGTAGGACTGGACCTTATCCTTCTGGATATCAAACTGCCCGACCACGACGGCCTGGAGCTTCTTGAGGAGATAAAGAAAAAATCCTACTCGCCCGAGATCATCATGATTTCGGGGCATGGGACCATTCAGGCCGCGGTTGAATCCACCAAACTGGGAGCGTTCGATTTTCTGGAAAAACCCCTGCACCGGGACCGCGTTCTTCTTTCCATTCGCAACGCCCTCAAGCACAGCAGGCTGCGCTGGGAGAATCAGGACCTCCGCAAAAAGGCCGCCAAGCGCTATGAACTCATCGGCAGTCACCCCCTCATGAAGACGCTGTGGAACGACATTCAAAAGGCCGCCCGGACCAGTGCCACTATCCTCATTCACGGGGAAAGCGGTACGGGAAAGGAGCTGATCGCCCGTGCCATCCACACCCAGAGCCTGCGGGCCGGCGCCACGTTCATTCAGGTCAACTGCGCGGCCATACCGGAGGAGCTGATCGAAAGCGAGCTTTTCGGCCACGTCAAGGGCGCTTTTACGGGAGCGACGGAAAAAAAGCTGGGCAAGTTCGAGCTGGCGGACGGGGGCACCATTTTCCTGGACGAGGTCGCTGACATGAGCCTCAAAACGCAGGCCAAGGTGCTGCGTGTCCTGGAGGAAGGGGAGGTTCAGAAGGTGGGCTCAAGCAAAATCAACAGGGTGGACGTCCGCGTCATCGCCGCCACCAACAAGGACCTCAAGCAGGAGATCAAGGTGCAGATGTTCAGGGAGGACCTGTATTTCCGCCTGAACGTCATCCCCATCCATTCACCTGCTCTGCGCGAAAAAAATGAAGACATTCCGCTTCTCATCGATTATTTTCTGAGAAATTTCGCCGCTGACAACAATTTCAAGAGCAAAAAATTTACGGTCGAAGCCCTGGAGGCGTTGCAGAAATACTCGTGGAAAGGCAATATCCGAGAGCTCAAAAACATGGTGGAGCGGCTTTTCATCATGACGGACGGCGACACCATCGACCGTAAGGACCTACCCGAGAGGATCAGGGGCGAGAGCCAGATCTACTTCCCCGACGTCGGCAAAGTGAACAATCTGAAGGATTTCCGTGACCTGGCGGAGAAGGAGTTCATTCTGGCCAAGCTGGAGGAGAACGAGTGGAACATCTCCCAGACCGCCCGGGCCATCGACACACCCCGCAGCAACCTCTATAAAAAAATGGAGTATTATGGTATAAAAATAAAGGCTGGAGTAGGGGAGGTGGTTGCTTCGTCCTCCGAAAGGAGGGACGGGGAGGAAAGTCCGGACTCCAAAGGACAGGATGGTCGCTAGCGGCGACTTCGGGCAACCGAAGGAAAGTGCCACAGAAAACAAACCGCCCTGCGGATTTATTCGCGGGGTAAGGGTGAAACGGCGAGGTAAGAGCTCACCGGCCGGATGGTGACATTCGGCGCACGGTAAACCCCATCCGGAGCAAGACCAAAAAGGCCCTCGATGAGGCTGTCCGTCTCGAGGCGGGTAGGTCGCACATCTTTCCGCTTCGGCGGGAAGTCAGATAAATAACCGCCGCCGCCTTCACCGGTGGTAACAGAATCCGGCTTACGACCTGCTCCAGCCATCTAAGATTTTACTTATGAGACCGAGTGACAGAGTACGTAAGTCTCAGGTTGTTATATCAATCTTACCCGAGAGAATATCAATCAATACAATGCATCACTGCGCCAAGAATCATGGGATAGCGGAGGTGAAAGAGTGAATAAAAGGGTTGTGGTCGCCATGAGCGGCGGGGTTGATTCCTCGGTTACCGCCTGCCTGCTGAAAGAGCAGGGGTGGGACGTAATCGGGATTACCATGAAGCTTTTCGATACCGGTGAAGAGGGGGGCGCGGCTGATACCGGCTCCTGCTGCGGATTTAAAGGGATTTCTGACGCGCGGCGGGTGTGTCAATCCATCGACGCACCGTATTATGTTCTGAATTTCTCCGCTGAATTCAGGGAAAAGGTCATTGAGTCCTATATCGAAGAGTACCTGGCCGGCCGGACCCCAATACCCTGCATACCGTGCAACAAAGAGCTGAAATTCGGCAGACTTCTGGAAAAAACCCGATCTCTGGATGTTGATTTTATCGCTACCGGGCATTATGCCAGAATCGAAAAAGAGGGTGAAACGGCTTTTTTGAAAACAGGAATCGATCCGGTTAAAGACCAATCATACTTCCTCTATTCCACTTCTCAGGATCAGCTGCGGAGAATTATGTTTCCGCTGGGTGGGATGACCAAGGAAGAGGTGCGTTCCCGGGCGAGGGGCTTCGGCCTTCATGTCCATGATAAACCCGGGAGCCAGGAAGCCTGTTTTATTCCGAATGATGATTACCGGTCGTTTATCAAGACGAAGGCACCGGAAAAGCTGCAGCCGGGTCCGATGATGACTGTTGATGGTGAAGCTGTCGGTGAACACAAGGGCCTGGCTCTTTATACAATCGGGCAGCGGAAAGGGCTGGGGATTTCACGGGCCGAACCGACGTACGTTATAAAAATTGACCGGCAGCGGAACACCGTCATAATAGGCGGAGAGAAGGACACATACGGCAACATCCTTAAAGCAGGCGAGTTGAACTGGTGCGCGGGGAAGGAGCCTGGATTACCGGTTACCGTGACAGCTAAAATCAGATATAACCATCCAGGGGCCGCGGCACGGGTAACAGCCTCCGGAGAAGGGCAGGTACAGGTTGAATTTGATGAACCACAGAAGTCGATAACACCGGGGCAGGCGGTGGTTTTTTATGATGGGGAACTGGTGCTTGGGGGAGGGATTATCAGTGATAGTGAAAGCGAAAAAAATTGCTGATTGGCTTCGTCACTTCCTGTGGGGCTTAGCCGTGGGCTTGGCGCTGTGCTGATTTTTTTCTGCCCTGCGTATATTAACCTGGATTAATAGCGATGCTTTTCACTACAAGAATTTGGTGAAATGGAGTATTAACGCATGAGTACAGAAGAACAGAAAGTGAAATATCAAAAGCTGTTATCACTTTTAAAGGAGATGGGCTCAGTGGTAGTAGCGTACTCTGGTGGGGTGGACAGCGCTTTTCTGGCCAAGGCTGCTAATGAAGCGTTGGGGCCGGATTTCCTGGCAGTGACCGGGATCTCCGAGACCTATACTGAAGATGATCTGAAAGAAGCCAGAGAATTCGCGAAGGCGCAGGGCTTCAGGCATCAGGAGATCAATACCAAAGAACTTGCCAACCGTGAATTCGCAAAGAATCCGGAGAATCGGTGTTACTACTGCAAATCGGAACTTTTTCTGAAGCTCAGGAAGATAGCTGCCAGCGAGGGAATAAAATACTTGGCGGACGGCACCAATACCGATGATATCGCTTATGATATCCGGCCGGGCCTGCAGGCCGCTTCCGAGTGCGGGGTCAGGCACCCTATTGCCGAGGCCGGGCTATGCAAACAAGATCTTCGGGATCTGGCTCATGAAATGGCTCTATCATTCTGGAACAAGCCGGCCGCGGCCTGCCTTTCCTCACGGATACCCTATGGGCAAAATATTACCAAGGATAAACTTGAAAAGGTGGCCCGGGCCGAATCTTTTTTACGAAGCCTCGGGTTCAGCCAGGTCCGGGTACGGCATCATGATACCATCGCGCGGATTGAACTGGTGCCGGAGGAACTTTCAAGGGCAATAGAAGAAGAGGTCCGGGAAAAGATATTCAGCGAATTCAAGGATATCGGGTATACCTATGTGACTCTTGACCTGAAAGGGTACCGAATGGGAAGTATGAATGAGGCGAATAGGGAAAATGGACAGGAAGAAGGATTTAAACCCGCCGGTAGGGACCCCGGTTTTGAGCATTCCGGGAAGGCTCCCGGCTGGTTTTTTTATACTCCCGACAAAGCCGGCTGACACGGGCGGGGGGTGAGGCGCGGGGGTGTGCTGATGGCGATCTCGCCGACCGCCATGATCCGGACTCCGCAGGTATCGATCTTCCCAGTCAATCCCATATGATCGGCCACATCCTTGACCGTCAACATCTTGCAGAGTTCGTGGATGTAAAGGGCCAGGTCTCCGACAACGACGACTGTAAACAGGGAAAAAACATTTGTCGGGACTGATATCGATCCGAGTTGTCTTTGTAGCTTGAGTGATGGATGATCTTGATTCGACGAAAAGGAATATAATATGCTATACTCATTCCGGACATCGAAGGCCTCCATGGGTGAATTGTTTGGTTCAAAACTTATGCTACCCATTGGAGTTAAGCGATGTCCATTTCCTTTTTTTCACTCAAAACGAATAGATCACAACCAACTATTTGAGAGATGATCCAAATATGTTAAACGCAATTATCAAATTTTTCCTTGAAAATAAGCTCGTTACGGTGCTTTTACTTGTCCTGTTTGTGGGATGGGGCATTGTGACGGCTCCTTTTAACTGGAACTTTGACTTCCTTCCACGCGACCCAGTCCCAGTGGATGCTATTCCTGACATCGGAGAAAACCAGCAGATCGTTTTCACGGAATGGATGGGACGCAGTCCGCAGGATGTGGAAGACCAGATTACTTACCCGCTCACCACTTCCCTGCTCGGATTGCCGGGCGTAAAAAGCATCCGCAGCACTTCAATGTTCGGCTTTTCCAGCATCTACATTATTTTTGACGGAAGCGTAGAATACTATTGGAGCCGTACACGGGTGCTGGAAAAATTGAATTCGCTTTCATCCGACTTGCTGCCCGAAGGCGTATCGCCCACGCTCGGTCCCGATGCGACGGCATTGGGACAAATATTCTGGTACACGCTGGAAGGGAGGGATGAAAACGGCAATCCTGCCGGGGGCTGGGACCCGCACGAACTGCGTACCATCCAGGATTTTTATGTACGCTATGCGCTAACGGCATCGGAAGGTGTGTCGGAAGTGGCTTCCATTGGCGGTTTTGTGAAAGAATACCAGGTTGACCTTGACCCGGTGGCAATGAAAGCACACAACGTCAGCATGATGCAGGTGGCAGAAGCGGTCAAGCAGAGCAACCTGGATGTGGGCGCCAATACGATAGAGCTTAATCTTGTTGAATACTATGTTCGGGGATTGGGTTATGTAAAATCAATCAACGACATTGAACAGGCGGTTGTAAAAGTAACCGATAATGTTCCCATTCGCATCCTTGACATAGCAAAGGTAAACATTGGCCCTGCACCGCGCGGGCACAGCGGTTTTCTGGACAAAGGCGGTGTAGAAGCCGTGGGCGGAGTTGTTGTGGCGCGTTATGGCGATAATCCGTTAAAGGTTATCCAGCAGGTAAAAGAGAAAATCAAAGAAATCTCGCCCGGACTTCCTTCCAAAAAATTGGCTGACGGCACGTTATCCAAAGTGACCATTGTGCCCTTTTATGACCGCACCGAACTGATTTACAAAACACTCGGCACGTTGTTAGAAGCCATCAGCTTACAGATCCTTATTACCATTATTGTCATTATCGTAATGGTAATGCACCTGCGGGCATCCCTGATGATTTCCGCATTGCTTCCCCTGGCCGTGCTGATGTGCTTCATTATGATGAGATACCTGAATGTGGATGCCAACATTGTGGCTCTTTCCGGTATCGCTATCGCTATAGGGACAATGGTGGATTTGGGTATTATCCTCAGTGAAAACATTCTTCGCCATAAAGATGAAGCCCCATCAGGGCAATCAATGCTTACCACGGTTTATAATGCTTCCACAGAAGTGTCAACGGCTATTTTAACCGCTGTTTCCACCACCATTGTGAGTTTTCTCCCAGTATTCGCTCTACAGGAAGCTGAAGGAAAGCTTTTCGGCCCGCTGGCTTTTACCAAGACCTTCGCCTTAGTGGCAGCATTAGTCATCACCCTTTTTATGATGCCGACATTTGCGCATTGGCTTCTTTCCATAAAATCCGGGAAAAAGAATTACCGCTTTTACCTGAATATCCTCTTAATTGTTCTTGGGGTGATTTCTCTAGGGTGGCTGGCTTGGGGCGGTCTTGTGCTAATTGTGCTCGGAATAAATGGTTTGCTGTATCATTTAGCAGAAAACGGGCATATCCATTCACAACTGTTCAGCAACTTTGTCCAAAAACATCACGACACCATCACAATTGGAGTTATCGTTGCCGCTGTTTCTTTGCTGCTGGCAGGTGAATGGTTACCGCTTGGAGTAGAAAACAGCCTGTTCCTGAACTTCCTGTTTATCCTGTTTATTATCGGGCTGGTGCTGGGTACATTCAAAGTATTTATCCGTATGTATCCGCGTCTGCTCAACTGGTGCCTTGAGCATAAAAAAACATTCCTGCTCATCCCGTTTTTGATCATCCTGCTCGGTTTCAATATCTGGCTGGGCTTTGGTAAGATATTCGACTTTATCCCGAAAGCACTGGATAAAACAGGGTGGAACATTCGCACTACGTCTGTCTGGAGTTCCCTCTCTCACGCTTTTCCGGGAATGGGCAAAGAATTTATGCCCGCCCTTGATGAAGGCTCTTTTCTCCTAATGCCCACTTCAATGCCCCACTCAGGAGTAGAGGCCAATCTCCGGTTCTTACAGCAATTAGATATGCGGGTGCAGGCCATTCCTGAAGTTGAAACCGTAGTGGGCAAAGCCGGAAGGGTGGAAAGTGCATTGGACCCGGCTCCGGTATCAATGTTTGAAAATATCATCCTTTACAAAAGCGAGTACATGACCGATGTAAACGGTTATCCCATCCGTTTTAAAGTAGATAAGAATGGTGAGTTTGTAAAAGATGAAAACGGAGATCTCATCCCCAATAAAAAAGGAAAATATTTCCGCCAGTGGCGAGACCACATCCAATCGCCCGATGATATTTGGAATGAAATCGTTAATGCCACCAACGATATTCCAGGTGTTACGTCCGCACCAAAACTACAGCCCATTGAAACCCGGCTCGTGATGCTGCAAACCGGTATGCGGGCGCCAATGGGATTAAAAGTCTTTGGGCCAGACCTGAAAAGCATTGAAGAATTCAGCTTAAAGCTGGAACAACTACTCAAGGAAGTTCCTTCGGTCAAACCCGAAGCTGTGTATGCCGATCGCAGTTTGGGCAAACCTTACCTTGAAATTGACCTAGACCGCAATGCGATGGCACGTTATGGTTTAAACATCGGTGAAGTGCAGCATTACATTGAAGTGGCTGTCGGTGGAATGCCGCTGACCACTACAATAGAAGGACGTGAACGGTTCAATATCCGTGCCCGCTATGCCCGAGAATGGCGTGATGACCCAGAGATGATGATGCGTATTCTTATCCCAACTCCTACAGGTGCGCAAATACCGCTTGGGGAAATTGCAGAGATGCAATACCGCCCCGGCCCCATGATGATCCGCGGTGAGAATAGTTTTCTGGTAGGGTATGTGCTGCTGGACAAAAAAGAAGGATTTGCGGAAGTAACCGTAGTGCAGGATTCACAGCGTTTTTTACAGGAGAAAATTGCATCAGGCGAGTTGCATGTACCACCCGGAGTGAGTTACAAGTTTTCGGGTAGTTATGAAAACCAGGTAAGAGCAGAAAAACGCCTTGCCATAGTTGTTCCGTTGGTGTTAGCCGTCATTTTTCTGATACTCTATTTCCAGTTCCGTTCAGTCGGTACTTCGCTGATTATATTTTCGGCTATTGCGGTGGCTTTTGCCGGTGGCTTTATGATGTTATGGCTTTACGGGCAGAATTGGTTTATGGAATTTTCCCTCTTCGGAACAAATATACGGGAATTGTTCCAGATGCGTTCTTTCAACCTGAGCGTAGCAGTATGGGTAGGGTTTATTGCACTTTTTGGTATTGCAACCGATGATGGAGTGGTGCTTGCCACTTACCTGAAACAAAATTTTAAAAAGCACAAGCCGGAGAATATCCCGGAAGTCCGTAAAGCAGTACTGGTTAGCGGGATGAAAAGAGTTCGCCCTTGCCTGATGACCACTGGCACAACCTTGCTGGCATTGCTGCCCGTGCTGACATCCAGCGGAAGGGGCGCTGACATTATGATACCAATGGCTATACCTGCCTTTGGCGGGATGACGATTGCTTTGATTACATTGTTTGTAGTGCCGGTGTTGTATTCAGCCAAAGAAGAATTTCTAATAAAAAAGAAACAAAAATGAAAAACGAACTGGAACATTTTCCGTCTTTGAAATATGACTGTCTTCAAAAAAGAAGAGCCTACATCCTGCTGCTGTCCTTTCTGACCCTCTTCGGCGTATGTTCGGCATACGGACAAAGCATAAATGAATATTTAATACTCGCTGCCGAAAGCAATCCTGCCCTTAAGGCCAAGTTCATTGAATACCAGGCATCATTAGAAAAAGTGTCGCAGGTAGGTGCTTTGTCTGACCCGCAACTATCTTTCGGCTTTTTTATTAAGCCGATGGAGCGGTATGCAGGAGATCAGGTAGCAGAAATCTCATTGATGCAAATGTTCCCTTGGTTCGGTACGCTCGGAGCGGCAAAAAATGAAGCTGCTCTGATGGCAAAAGCCAAATATGAAGCATTTATCGAATCAAAAACGATGCTTTTTTATGAGGTGAAAGCCACTTGGTATGCGCTGTATCTACTGGAAAAAGAAATTGCTATCACCGAAGAGAACATTCAAATCCTGCAATCGCTGGAAGAAATCGCCATCAATCGTTTTAAAAGCGGCGGCACAAGCGGTGGCGGTAGTATGGTGGATGTGTTGCGGGTTCAAATGGAAACCAATGAATCGAAAAACAAATTGGCTTTGCTCAGGGACAACAGGCAGCAGTTGGCGGCACAATTTAACAAACTGCTAAATCGCCCGTCCAGTGAGGTCGTTATTATGCCTGACCGTATCACTGCCCCCATGCTTCCTGTTCCTGTTGCTCAAATTCCTGATAGCATCCGCCAAAATAACCCGATGTTGAAAATGCTGAAAATGGAAGAAGAGGCATTTCTGGCACAGGAACAAATGAACCGGAAAATGGGATTTCCAATGATAGGCATAGGACTGCAATACGGAATCTTTCAGCCCAGGCCCGGCAACGAAAGTATGATGAATGGACATGATATGCTGATGCCGATGGCAACTGTGAGCATACCGCTTTGGAGAAAAAAATATAATGCCTCGGTAAAAGAGGCCGGCTTTATGCGTGAAGCCGTCATTGAGCAGCGGCAGGAGGCAGGCAACCAGTTGTTGGTAAGCCATGAAGAAGCGCTGAAAGATTATAGAGATGCAACAAGAAGGGTTGAATTGTATCAACAGCAAACGGTTCTTGCGCAGCAGGCGCTAAATATTCTTACAGTTCAATACGCGACTGCCGGAAGCGCTTTTGAAGAAGTATTGAGGATGCAGCAGCAGTTACTTGATTACCGGCTGAGAGGTCTGGATTCCATTGTTGACCAGAATATAGCAATAGCAATGCTGGAAAGGTTGATGGGAAGATGATAATAATCAAAACTAAAAGACGACTAAGGAAATGAGGATATCAAAACGATGACTAGAATATTCAAAAATCGATTTTTTCAACTCGTCCTGATCCTGGCAACAGGAATCTTTCTTGGCTGGATGATTTTCCACGGGGATAATACAGAAGAATATATACATTCAGATGAAGTTGGACTTGAAACCGTATGGACATGCTCAATGCACCCTCAGATCAGGCAAAGCGAGCCCGGTAAATGTCCTCTATGTGGAATGAATTTAATACCATTAACTAAACAAAATGAGCCTGGTTCACATACTAGCCCCTTTGTTTATACAATGTCTCACGAGGCCATTGCGCTAGCGAATGTTCAGACGTCAAAAGTGGGCTATGTAACACCTGAACACGAAATTTATCTGACGGGAAAAATAGCTGTTAACGAACAGAAATTAGCCGTTATCACGGCAAACTATTCCGGCAGAATTGAAAAATTATTTGTGGATTTTACCGGTCAGACGGTGAGTAAAGATCGGAAGTTGGCAACTATTTATTCACCTGAACTAATAACCGCACAAAAAGAATTGCTGGAAGCCGCTAAATACAAACAAGTTAATCCGGTGCTTCACAATGCTGCAAGAGAGAAGATGCGTTTATGGAAGATAAGCGAAAAACAACTAGACGCCATTGAAGCCAGCGGAGAAGTAATGACCGAATTTGACATGTATGCAGATATTTCGGGCATTGTGTTAAGCCGCAACGTTTCAACGGGCGACTATGTAAACAGAGGAAGCGTACTGTTTGAAATTGCAGACCTTAGCACGGTTTGGCTGTTGATGGATGCTTACGAAAGCGACCTTTCCTTAGTGAAAATCGGAGAAAAAGTTGTTTTCACGGTCGCCTCGGTTCCCGGAAAAGAATTTACATCCACCGTAACATTCATTGACCTTTTAATCAATCCGCAAACGCGTGCGGCATCAGTAAGAGCAGAAGCAGCTAATCCAAGGTTCGAATTGAAACCGGAAATGTTTGTTAAAGCCAAAATCAAAGCAAGACTTTCCAATACCGAAAAATCATTGCTTATTCCCAAGACATCCATCTTGTGGACAGGTAAGCGGTCAGTGGCGTATGTGAAAGTGCCTGAAAGCGAATTTCCGGCTTTTGAAATGCGAGAAGTAACTTTAGGCCCCCACGCGGGAGATTTCTATGTGGTGGAAAGTGGTTTGCAGGCAGGTGAAGACGTGGTAACCAACGGTGTTTTTGCAATAGACGCTGCTGCACAACTCAGCGGTAATTACAGCATGATGAGCCGCCCTGTCAGCAAGCGAATACCTGTCCCTGAAAAATTCAAATCGCAGTTGTCGGAATTCACGAACCAGTATTTTAATTGGAAAAATGCACTTGTGGAAAGTGATTTTGCCGATTCAAAGAAAAGCGCGGGAAAATTGTTACAATCCTTACAATCAGTGGATATGAAACTTTTAGATGATAAAGCTCATCAATTTTGGATGGAACAGGAAAGACCGCTGCGAAAAACAATTGAGCTGCTGTCAAAAGCGGAAAACATAGAAGAACAAAGAACGCATTTCGCAGTGGTATCGAACGCATTGATTGAAGTCGCTGAAATTTTCGGATTGACCATTGATACGGTTTATGTGGATTATTGCCCGATGGCGTTGAACGATAAAGGAGCTTTTTGGCTGAGTGAATTTGAAGAAATAAAAAATCCATATTTCGGAGACGCAATGCTCCAGTGCGGAGAGGTTAAAAAGATGATCAGAAGGGTTGAGAGCTACGGAGAAGAACCTCTACGAAAACCGCAGGAGGGGCATCAGCATTAATGGTACAAGAAATTCCTTTTCGGCTTTTACCCCTTCAACCAACATGAAGAAGTAGAACACGCGGTATGATTGTCGCTGATCACTGCCAGCCTCTTCTTTGCATCATCAACCTCAATGAGGCCGGGATCAGCGTCTTTCCAGAGGTCGAGGAATTTTTCGTAGTGTTCGATGGCTTTTCCCGCCCAGCCTTTTTCTTCACAGATTTTACCCAGCATGTAGAAACTTTTAGCGTAGATATCCCCATAATGGAATCGACCATATGTAAGTGAAATGATCTTTTCGTATTCTTCTCGACTCTTTTCCAAATCTCCAGATTTGTAATATGCCAGAGCCAATGGCTCAATGAATAATGCATGAAGATCATGAGACCAAGATCGCTCAGACCTCATCAAGAGAAAGGCTTTTTTAAAATATTCCTCAGCTTTTGAAATACTCTTTTTTTCCAACTCGATCAAACCCATAAGATGATAGTACCATTGCATAGTTATTTCATTTGGGCTTTCTTCACCACTCCTCTTCAACTCATCTGCCGTCCTCTGTGTCTCGTCCATAGATTTCAGGTCAATGAAGGTCAATCCTTTAAAATATAAAGCCCATCTTTGCCAACCTGGATTCTCCTTGTCAATTGCATAACTCAAAGCCTCATTGCATAATTCCAAGGCCTTCTTTTTATTACCTGTCCTTAGATACCCATACGCTAATTGCAGATTGAAATCTTGAGCTCCAAAATCCCTGCCAAGTTTATTTTGCAGCTCTAATCCCTTTTTAATTTGGACATTTGAATCCTCGAATTTTCCTTTCAATAAGTAAAGAGCTCCCAACCGAACCCTCACTATTCGATCATCAGCATTTTTTTCTAGGGACTTGTTGTATTCTCTTTCTGCATTAATAAAATCACCTTTGAAAAGATAGATATCGCCTTTAACAGCAATAAACCTTTGATTTGAAGGACTGAGGGAAATGCTCCTATCTATCTCTGCGAGCGCTAGATCATATTTCTTCTGGAAAAGGAAAGACCAGGCTAAAAACTTTTTTATTCTACCGTCATTTTCTGAAATGTTTTTTTCATAATATTTAAGAATTTCTTCTGCTTTATCATACAATCCTAGAGAAAAATATGACATTGCTTCATTACTATAGAGAGCAGAATTCTTAGGATTATACTGCCTAGCTTTTTCAGATATTTCTATAGCTTTATCTATCTTCCCTATTTGAGAATATATAATTGGTAAGTTGTAATTCCCATTAGGATCGTCTGGATAGAGATCCAATAATTTATTGTATACATCTATTGCTTTATCCCACGTTTTTTCTGATCCTGTATAGAAAGACCCCTGGATAATATACAGTTCTCTATCTGATACACGATCACTCAGTTCCATTGCCCTTTGGAGGCACTCTCTGCGCTTATCACTGTTACCCAATCTCCAGTAAGCTACTCCTAATCTCCTATAGGCCATAGCAAAATCCGGATCGACAGCTATGGCTTTTTCCAACAATGAGATACTTCTGCGAGAATCTTCTTTATCATAATCATAAACACCTTTAAACGCACTTTCTGTGTAATATTTCAAAGCTTCGGGTGAACTTGTGGTGATTTCTCCAATATCTCTGTCAATATCGCTGGCTATGAGTTCTGGGGATAAGTAAAAGCTTGACTTTATTCTTCTTGTCAGCTCATCTACCATAGTAAAGAAACTCTCTTCACCTGTCCCTTCCACTCTTTCTGAGTTTATGGCCTCTCCTGAATTTATATCTTGAAGTGTAGTTTCTATGCGAAAGATATCACCTGCTCTTGTGAAGTTTCCCAGCAATATATGACTGGTTTGCCCTTCAGAGGCTATCTTCTTTAATTCTTCTGTGCCATAGTTTTGTGTCTCTAACAGATCGAATTTCCTCATAATACTAAAGAGCCTATCTGCACTCAGCACATTTATGTACTTTGACTGGGAAAGGTCTGTTATCAGTGATTCTGCAAGAGCATTCCGCCAGATATCAAGGCTGGGATCCCCTGTGCTGTTTTTGAAGTACATAACGGCAAGAGAGGGTTTGTCGGAAGAGATCGGGAAGGATATCTTCTGTGACCAGGGGCTCCAGATAAACAACACGAAAACAACAGCTGCAAAAACAACAAGGAGGGGGATGAATAGCTTTTTCGATTTTATTGTGGAAAAAAAAGGCCTTTTCCGAGGAAGTTCTCTTTCATTTAGCTTCTCCTCGAGCCAGCTATCTAATTCCTCTTTGTAGGCAAAAACTCTGGCCTTTGGCGAACCGTCAAGCCTTCTTATCGGCAGGTCCAGATCATTCTCCCAGCGATGGCAGGTTTTTATAGTCCGACTGAGATAACCTGCAATTTCCTTCCAGGAATCTAAAACGTGTTTATCCTGCATCATTTCAACCCCGAATACTATTGTCAATTACTCCGCTCCATGTGTCAATGCCATGCTTGGAAAAAAGGGAAATTATAAGGAAATAAAGAGAAATAATGGGACATCTTGCCAGATATTATTGACAGGTTTGGACTTCAATCTTATTAATGGGGGGAGAGACAAACGTTAAAAAATCTATCTTATTTTGACGTTTGTCTATGAAATTTCTCAAATAGGAGGAGGTATTATGAAAAAAAGATACGCGTTAATCAGTGTTCTTCTGTTGGTCGCTTTCATGTGGAGCTGCCAGGCCGAGAAATCATCACCTTTTGCCCCAGAGGACATGACAACGTTGGCGGCAAACAGCGGAAATGCCACAGCAACTGTGACGGCAAAGGGCGGAAAAGGTAAAGTAAAGGATACTGCAACTTACATGATTGAAGTCTTTTTCGAAGGAAGTTCTGTTCCAGCGGGAACGAGTGATCCTGTTTCCTTTGGTAATCCCAATTGTTTACGTGATGACCATATGTTGCTTGACGTGGCGGTTTTAAATTCTCTTGATTGCTTCACGGGGCTGACTATTGAAGTGGGCATCTTCCAGATCTTCGGAGACTCCATTGGTTTCTGGTTCGATGCAAACGGTTGCACTAGAAAAAATTATATTATGTGGATGCCTATAGTAAGCGTGGAAGGAACATGGCCCCCAGCTAATGTAGATGAGTTCACGACTTTCACTGGTTCCGAATTGAACATAACGTTCAATAAGAAAAAATGTAATAATGCCTGCGAGGGCACGGTTCCAATAGACTGGACTATTGTGGTTACCAAAATAAGCTAATAGTGCCCGGACGGCAAAAGAAATTGAAGTGAAGGTGTCCAAAATAGCACCTGAATACTAGTGATTTGCGCCTTTTTTGATTAAATCTGATACTGCTGCTCTATGAGGTATAACCGAATCTTGTGTATGAAAAGAAAAAGCGTATCCTATGTTGAGATACCAAATTCAACATGGACCGGGATGGGTCCGAAAGGATACGCTCATGAACAAGGTTACCGCAATGACTGACGTCAAGTATTATTTATATATTCCGTTGTTATCAAAAACTTTGATGCACTGGGGTATATAGTCATTGATGTAAATCGTACCGTTTTTGTCGACATTAAAAATCAAAATAGAGTTTAAGAGGTATTCTTCAGGCCCTCTTGGCCGGAAGAAAAAATCCGTAAAGAGGTTGCCAGGAGAATGTCCTGTGGAGATATTGAGATAAAACATAAAGATTTTATCTAATCGTGTTTTCCGATCATCCCATTCTATTCCTTCAACTTTCTG
The DNA here is from genome assembly GCA_018894615.1 of Acidobacteriota bacterium. GTDB lineage: Bacteria > Acidobacteriota > Aminicenantia > Aminicenantales > Aminicenantaceae > JAHIPL01. Next base: position 18,352 of record JAHIPL010000235.1, read on the forward strand.
ATTAATCTATCTGAGAAAAATATCCGGCACATTCGTAATGTGGTCTTCCATATAAATGGGCATGTCGTCCCTGGTTTCGCTGTTGGAGAAGCCGAAAAGGAAGCGATAGAATTTCATGATCAACCCCTTTTACATCTATAACCGATATCCTACCGGATATGATGCACAGTCCTTTTGCCGTTTGACCGATTAATCGCCTTCAGCCAAAAACATAAGGGATTTCGGAACTGAAATCAAGTCGCTGCAATCAGGGTTGTTATTTACATTAATTCCGTTGTCCTTTTTCCGTTATTTTTAAAATATTTTCAATAAAATGAGAAAAATGCGGTGGTTCGTTCGACACTATTATTCCCCCCTAAAAGGCGTGAACGGCATAGCGGGTTGATGAAGGGGGGTTGATGAGGGGAATAGATCAGATATTTGCTTTAACGCGAGAGACTGTCTTCCATCCCGAATAAAAATAGTTGTATTTATGACATCAATCAACACGCCTTAAAATTCTCTGGCACAGATTTTGCTGCAATTTTATCGATATGGGGATGGAAAGGGCCGGTTTGACTGAAGTACCCTGTTTTATGCCTTAAGGCACCGGTTTGCCATGTTTTGAAGCCTTCCCCATCCGTAAAATAATTTTACGACGTAACATATTTACCTGAATTTTCCCTTAATTTTATACACTACATTCTGACAAAAGCAAGGGGTTGACCTTGCGGAGTATCTCTTCCTGTTTTTTACTCAATGTTACCGTCTTGACAAACTCATTCTTAGATTTTGGATCTCTCAGATA
>JAHIPL010000035.1 GCA_018894615.1 Acidobacteriota bacterium
CGGTTCCGGTCATTGCCGATTCAATGTACCATAAATGGGAACGAAAATCAGCAGATGCGGGGGAGAAGTTCGGACGTCAGGGGCTCGAGAAGGCGCAGGCCGCCCGAGAGGGTGGAAAGAAGGACCTCTCCGGCGCGTCCCACCGTGGGGCTCACTCCGCCGATAACGGCTGCGGTCCGGCCGTAGGCATGATTCCGGATGCGTTGAAGGATGGAATCCGCCTTTTTTCCCGGAACGACCAGGACGGCCCGTCCCTCGCAGGCGAGGAAAAGGGGGTCGATCCCGAGGATTTCCGTAGCACCCCGGACGGCGTCCGAGAGGGGAACGGATCCCTCGTCGATGAGGACGGCATGGGAGAGCTTTTCGGCCAGCTCGGAGAGGACGGTCGCCAGCCCGCCTCGGGTCACATCCCGCATCCAGAGGGTTCCATCGTTCCAGAAGGGGAGGAGATAGTTAAGGGGGGCGCAGTCGCTCCTGATGTCGGATTCCAGACCGAACTCGCCCCGTGCCACCATGACGGCCAGGCTGTGATCGCCCAGTGTTCCGGTGAGGATGATCTTGTCCCCGGGTTGAATGCGGGAGGGATCGGGCCGGCCGACACGGAATCCGATTCCGGCGGTGTTGATGAAAATCTTATCACCCTGGCCCCGGCGGACGGTCTTGGTGTCACCCGTGACGATGGATACGCCGGCTTCCTCGGCGGAGGAACGGATGGACCGCAGAATGGTTTTGAGCTCATCCAGGGGCATCCCTTCTTCCAGGATGAAGGCGAGCGAAAGGAATTTGGGCTCGGCCCCTGCTACGACCAGGTCGTTCACCGTGCCGTTCACGCACAGGCTGCCGATGTCGCCACCCGGGAAAAAGATGGGCATGACCACGTAGCTGTCCGTGGTGAAGGCGATATCACCCGGCAGATAGGCCGAGTCGGCCAGCGGTTCGAGAAAGGGATTGCCGAAATTGGCCACGATGTGCTCAGCGATGAAATCCCGCATCATCTTGCCGCCGCCGCCCAGTTCCAGGCTGATTTTTTCCTGAGAAGAATCCTTTGTCTCGGCCATCCGATCTCCTAAATTCGCGTTTTGTATTTGTAATAAGCCAGACAGGCGCCCTCGAAGGAGACCATGCAGGGTCCGTAAGGGGCATCGGGGCGGCAGGTCTCACCGTAAAGGGGACATTCCGGCGGCGTGATTTTTCCTTTGAGGACATCTCCGCAGCGGCACCCCGGAAGATCCTCTCCTTCCCTGTCGACATTCAGATCAAACCGTTTTTCCGCGTCGAAGGGGGCGAGATGTTCTCTGAAACGCAGGCCGCTGGCGGGAATCCGGCCCAGGCCTCTCCAGCGGGCGTCCTTGAGCTCCAGATGCTCGTCCATGAGGCGCCGTGCCCGCGGATTGCCGTCCGGGCGAACCACACGGGTGTAGGTGTTGGTCACGTCGGGTTTTCCGGCGAGTTTCTGGTCGCAGATGGATGACACGGAGAGCAGGATGTCCACCGGCTCAAATCCCGTCACAGCCCCAGGCAGGCCGTGCTCCTCGGCGATGAAGCGGTAGGGCTCGAGGCCGATGATGGCGCTGACGTGACCCGGATAGAGAAATCCCTGAATGCGGGTGTCATCCGCTTGGCAGATGGCTCTTAGCGGAGGTGGAATGATCCAGAGGGCGGAGAGAACGGAATAGTTGGTCAGCCCTTCGGATGCGGCGGCGGCGGCGGTGAGGACGATGGACGGAATGGTCGTTTCAAATCCGACACCGAAAAAAACGACCTCGTTCTCCGGAAACTCCCGGGCCAGTTCCAGGGATTCTTCGGGCGAATACACGACACGTACGGACGATCCGGCGGACGGCACGACCTTCTGCAGGGACCCCTTTCCTGTCGGCACGCGCGTCATGTCGCCGAATGTGGCCAGAATCATTCCCTCCCTCTCCGTCACCAGTTGAAGGGCGGCTTCATGGTAGGCGTCGGGAGTGATGCAGACCGGGCATCCGGGACCGGACAGCATGTGGATGCCCGCTTCTTCGAGCAGGTTTTTCAGCCCGAAGCGGTGAATGGTCATGGTGTGCGTGCCGCAGACTTCCATGAGTTGAATGGGCGGGGATAACGAGCGGGTTTTTTTGTGAATGGCCTTGAGGAGGCCGTTCATGACTTCTCTGTTGCGGAATTCATTCATCACGACAACCTAGGATTGGGGATCGGTTTCCTGGAAATCGAGGTATTCGCGCAGAAGCGCCAGGGTTTCCTGGGCCTCTTCCTCGTTCAGTTTGGAAATGGCGTATCCGGCGTGGATGATCACCCAGTCGCCCACGGACACA
>JAHIPL010000036.1 GCA_018894615.1 Acidobacteriota bacterium
CATGACGGGCGCCATCATCGACATCAACGGCGCATCCTATCTCCGGTCCTGAAGAGGCGCCCCAGCCGTCGCCCGGTGTTTCATTCCGCCTTTTTGGCCTGTTCGGCGATCCAGCCGTAGGTTTTTTTGAGGCCGTCCTTCAAAGGCTGAGAAACCACCCAGCCGATCTTTTCGCGGTAGAGGGCGTTGTCGGAATTCCGGCCGCGGACGCCCAACGGTCCGGGAATATGTTTGATGGAGAGCTTTTTTCCGGCGATGTCCATGATCATATGGGCCAACCCGTTGATGCTCACCATTTCTTCGGAGCCGATGTTGACCGGCCCGGTGAAGTCGGAATCGACCAGGCGCCGTGTGGCTTCTATGCACTCGTCGATATAAAGGAAGGAGCGGGTCTGTTTACCGTCTCCCCACATTTCGATTTCCCCGCCGTCGGGAGTTTGAGCAACCTTGCGGCAGAAGGCGGCGGGCGCCTTTTCCCGGCCGTCGTTCCAGGAGCCTTCGGGACCAAAAACATTGTGGTAGCGGGCGATGCGCACATTGAGCCCGTAATTTTTATGGAAGGACAGATAAACGTGTTCGCTGAAAAGTTTCTCCCAACCGTATTCGCTGTCGGGTGCGGCCGGATAAGCGGAATCCTCGGAGCATTTGGGATTCTCGGGATCCAACTGGTTGTATTCGGGATACATGCAGGCCGAGGAGGAATAGAAGATCTTCGGGATATCGTGTTTGACGGCCAGTTCGACGATGTTGAGATTGATGAGGGCGGAGTTGTGAAGAATGTCGGCGTCATGTTCCCCGGTGAATACAAATCCGGCTCCCCCCATGTCGGCGGCGAATTGATAGATAACGTCGAGATCGCCGTCCACGACCCGGCGGCAGACCGTCTGTTCGCGCAGGTCGCCGATCACAAAGTCATCGGCTGCCGTGGGTGCATACTCCGTATTTTTCAGATCCACCCCTCGAACCCAGAAGCCTTCCGTTTTGAGGCGCTTGACCATATGGCTTCCGATGAAACCTCCTGCACCACACACGAGAGCTTTTTTCATTGATTCCTCCTTATTAATGAGGCAGACATGTTTGACTGTTTTTCGCTCCCTGATATTATTTCACAATCCCTTCCATTTTAAAAACATATGCGTACCGGCAGGGGATCTCTTTGGGTTGGAGCAATGGCTGATAAAGGGAGACGAGTTCCTTGAGCTGAGGGATGAGATGGGCGTCCACGTAGCTGTCTAGAGGGATGCGGTGCTTATCGATCGTTTTCCGATTCAGGTACCAGCCCGATCAAACAGCAGACAAGTATAAATTTGGGGTCAGACCGCGACGTTTTACATTTTAACAGGATTATTCTCACACTTGACAAATTTTATCATGAAAGAAGAGGGGAGTCTCTATTAAATCAGAAATCACCTTAACCATACTCAAAAATGTAAAATATCGTGGCCTGACCCCGATTATTTACCAAAAAATCAGGATTTTTTGCGGACGTAGAACATCTTGTACATGGCGGGGACGACGATCAGGGTGAGGATGGTGGCGAAGGACAGGCCGAAGATGATGGTCCAGGCCAGAGAATTCCAGAAGGCCGCATTGTCCCCTCCGAAATAGAACTGCGGATCGAGGCGGCTGAACAGGGTGACAAAGTTGATGTTCATGCCGATGGCCAGCGGGAACAGCCCCATGGTGGTTGAGAGGGCGGTCAGGATGACGGGAGTCAGACGGGTTTTCCCGGCCTGAATGACCGCTTCCGCTTTCTCCATTCCCGAATCGATAAGTTTATCCGTGTAATCGATGATGATGATGGCGTTTTTCACCACGATGCCGGCCACGGCGATGATCCCCATTCCCGTCATCATGATAGAGATGTCCATGCGGAAGATGGCGAATCCGAGGAAAACGCCGGTGAAGGAGAAAAAGATCTGCATCACGATGATCAGAGGTTTAGACAGGCTGTTGAACTGGGCGACCAGAATGATCAGGATAAGAGCAACGGCGATGAAGAGCGCCTTGACCATATAACTTCCTGTTTCGGCCTGCATGTCCTGCTCTCCAGTGAACTGCACGGTGTATCCCGTTTTCAGTTCAAAGCGGTGAAGCTGGCTTCGGATCTGCATGATGATCATATTGGCGTTATAGCCGAACAGCACATTGGAGGAGAGGGTGATGACCCTTTTATTATCGATCCGTGTGATTCCGCCGTAGCTCGTCACAGGCGCTACGAAAGCGAAGGCGGAAATGGGAATATGTTTGGGTCCGTCGTTGCCGCCGAAAACCGGAACGGTCTGGCTGAGCAGCACATCGATATCATCCCGAAACTTTTCGGACAGACGGACCATAATGGGAAACTCCTCGTCCCCGTCGCTGAATTCCGATACCTGGGTCCCGTAAATCGCCGTCCGAAGCATCATGCCCACCTGCGCCGTGCTGATTCCGAGACGGTTGGCCTTCTGCCTGTCGATCCGCAGAACCAGTTCGGGCTTGTTGACTTCCATGCTGGACTTCAAATCCTCGATCCCCTGAACCCCAAGGTCTTCGATAAAATCCTCAAGCCGTTTCGCCGTCCGGACCAGTTCATCGATCTCTTCGCCGCTGATTTCAATATTGATGGGTTCCCCAGTAGGCGGTCCCATATCTCCCTGATCGATCCGGATTTCGGCACCCGGAATTCCCGTCATCTTGTCCTGGAGCTTTTTAAGATAGGTCCGGGTCGACGGGCCGGTCCTGAACTTGTACTCGACAAAGGTGATTGTCACCTTGGCCAGTTTGGCCTGGGTGAACCGATCGAACATTCCGCTCCCGGCATTCTGGGCCACATTGGATACGACCGATTCCACATCAGGATTGTCCCTTCCGAGAACCTGAAATACTCTTCCCTCCACCTCGCTGCAGACGCGGTCGGTAACATCGATGTGAGTGCCTTCCGGCAGGGTGATATACACAGACAGGTTGCTAGGATCCCCCCCCGGAAAAAAGACAATCTTCGGCATCCGCATGCCCAGCAGAATAAAGGAGAAAACCATCAGAATCACAATCCCTGTGATGACACCATACGGCCGCTTTCCTTTCAGAAAAAACCGGAGGGTTTTTTCATAGGCGTTCATGAAGCGGGGCAGCACACAGCACTGGAATTTGGAAATCAGAAAACGGATGACAAATTTGGACATAAAATAAACGATCACAGCCAGCGCCAAAAGATTGGCCGGAACCAGATTGCCCGTTGAATAAAAGAGAACCATCAGCACGCCGGCGCATGCCAGAAAAATGATCGCCCGCATGCTGATCTTTTTCGAGGATTTCTTTTCGCCCTCCTGAGGCGCCTTCTTCATGAAGGACACGGCAAAAACCGGATTGATGATGTAGGCCACGAACATGGAAGCCGTCAGCGTGATGATGATTGTGACAGGCAGAAAGGACATGAACTTTCCCGGAATCCCGGGCATGAACATCAGCGGGAAAAAAGGAGCCATGGTGGTCAGCGTGCCGGTGAAAACAGCCGCGGCCACTTCCCCCACACCCCGTTTGGTGGCGTCGACGATCCCGATTCCGTCCGTCGTCGTGAAATGACGGTAGATATTCTCCACCACCACAATGCTGTTGTCGACCACAATGCCGAGAACAAGGATAAATGACATCATGACGACCATATTCATGGTGAAGCCGACCATTGGAATGAAGATAAAGGCCACCACGATGGACAGGGGAATGGCGATGCCGACAAAGAGGGCGTTGCTCTCTCCCATAAAAAACATCAGGATAAACACAACCACGATAAAGCCCAGGATAACGGTGTTGAAGAGGTCGTTGACGGAGTTTTTAGTCTGGGTGCTGCTGTCACCCGTCATGGTGATGATCAGATTGGACGGAGCGCTCTCCCTGTACTCCTCAACGATTTTTTTGATTTTTTCGACGGCATAAATCAGATTCTGACCGCTCCTCTTGACGATGTTCAGCGTGACCACATTCAGGCCGTTCAGCCGCGAATAGCTTTCTCTGTCCTTGTACCCGTCCTTGACCTCAGCGATTTCCTTGAGATACAGCCCCTGCTGCAGAGAAATATCGGCGATCTGACCGATATCCGTAAATTCACCGACCACACGCAGATTCTGCCGCAGACCGTCCGTATCCAGCTGGCCGCCTGAAATCGTCAAGTTCTCCATGGCGATGGCGTTCTGAATGGTGTTGAACGACAACCCCGCGGCCTGCATTTTGTAGAGATCAACATTGATCTGGATTTCCCTGTCCAGAGCCCCCGCAATGTCGGCCCGGGTTATTTCCTCCAGGCCCTCGATTCCATCCTGAAGGTCATCGGCGATCTGCTTGAGACGAACCAGTCCCAGGTCACCGGACAGATTGATGTAGAGAATGGGAATTTCGGAGAGATCGATCCGGGAAACCTCGGGATCGGAAAAAAGATCGGCCGGCAGCTCGGAGCGGGCGTTGTCCACGGCCTGCATCACATCCAGGTAAGCCTTCATTTCGTCCGCACTCAGTTCAAATTCCATAAAAATGGAGGAAAAATCCTGAATGGAGTTGCTGCTGAGCGTCTTGAGCCCGCTGATCCCTTTCAGATGTTTCTCGAGGGGCCGGGTGATCAGGTTCTCCACTTCCGCCGGTGACGTTCCCGGATGAATCGTACTGACCATAAAGTAGGGAAACACGATCTCCGGAAATTTTTCTTTGGGCGTGGAATTGTACTGCATGATTCCGAAAATAATCAGAATCACGGTGAAAATAAAAATGGTCGTCCGGTTTTCAACAGCAATGTTGGAAAGCTTGAATTCACGATGCTTCATTGTCTAAGGCCTTTCGCGGCTCGGATCCGTTCATTCACTGTCGGCAGCGATCACCGTCAACTTCTGGCCGTCGGCCAGGGCCTGGTAACCGATCGTCACCACCCGCTCCCCCTCTTCGAGACCGGAGAGGATTTCCGAATTGTTCCCGTAACTCTCGCCGATTTGAACCGTCCGCTTACGGGCGTACCAGGTCCCGTTTTCCTCTTCGGCGACAAAAAGAAAGCGATCTTTTTCCGTTTCCTGAATGATATTGGACGGTACCACCGCCGCCTTCTGATTGGAATAATCATTGATCTTCAAAACGGCCAGCATATTCGGTTTGACGCCCTCGACCGAACGCGGAATTTTGATCTCGATCTGAAAGGTCCGGTTGTCCGGATCGATCACCTGGGAAACGGCCGAAATCTTCAATTCCATGTCCTTTCCGACGGCCGGCATGGACACCAGGACGGGATCATTTTTTCTGATCTGCGAAATATAGACTTCGGAAAGATCGACCTTGAGCTTCAGATTGGAGAGCTGCACCACACGCACCGCTCCGAATCCGGCGGCGGCCATCTCCCCTTCCTTCAACAGGACCTCATCCACCGTTCCCGAAAGTGGCGAGTAGATTTTGGTCATTTTATACTGTTCCTGAAGGGTTTTCAGCTTCTTTTCCAGGGATTCCTTGCCGTTTTTGGCTTGAAGATATTCGATCTCACTGCCGATCTTTTTATCCCATAATCTCTGCTGTCGTTCAAAAATGGTCCGCGCCAATGCCAGACCGTTCTCCAGCTCGGCGATGCCGCTTTCCAGAATGGATCCATCCAACTCCACCAGAAGCTGTCCTTTGCCGACACGGTCGCCGGGCCGGACATGGATCTTTTTTACGATGCCGGGTGACTGAGGGGGAACGAACACATTGTTGTCCGATTCAACCTGACCCTGCACCTGAATAAAATGCTGAAAAAGTCCGAATTGAACAACGGCGATTTCCACATTTGCACCCGGAGCTTCGGGTTTCGGCATTCCCTGGGCGGCATCCAGTTCCGTCTTCAGGGCTTTAATTTTGGCATCGAGGGCATCCCGCTGCCGTTCCAGTTTTCCCAGTTCGGCCTGTTTTCCTCCGGGAGGTGAACATGCCGTCAGAGTTAAAATCATCGAGGCAACGATGAGATAGGTTTTTGATATCCTCATGGCTATCCGTCCTTTTCACTTGTGTGGTCGTAGTCATTCAGGAGCCTGTCCAGGGAGTTTTGAGCCTGCAGCAGCTGCGAGATGGACTGAATATACTCGCTCTGTGCCGCCAGAAAACCATCATGAGCCTGTGTCAGGTCCATGCTGGAGGAGACCCCTTCCTTATATTTGATCAATGTTTTGTCATACACTCTGCGGGAGAGATTCAGGTTATCCTTTGTGTTCGCATAGCTGTCATGTGCGGAATCAAGCGCCGCCCGGGCACTCTCAATCTGAAGCAGTAATCCGCGGGCGACCTGTTCGCGGGTGTTGCGCGCCTGCTCCAATGACAGCCGGGCCTGCGAAATGCGAGCCTTCTGCGCCCCGCTCTTGAAGAGCGGGATGCTGACGTTGAGCCCCACCATCTGGGAGCGGTACCAGTCGTCGTCAAAATTTAAAAAATTGAACGCACTCCGCATAGCGCTCAATTGAAAGGTATAAAAAGCCACGACCGTCGGCAGGAGCTGCATCTGTTCGTTCTTGAGCGCCATTTTAGACATCTGTTCCTGGGATTTGAGCAGCTGATAATCAACGCTCTCCTCCAGGCTGAAATCGGGTCGACGGCTGTGCGGCGCCACCACCCTTTCAAGGACCTCGGACAGTTTTTCGGTCAGTTGAACATGTTCCTCCAGGCTCAATCCCATCTGGAATTTGAGCATGCTGTAGGCGATGCCTATCTGCCTTTGAAGAGCCTGCAGGCCGTTCTTCAACTTGGTGATGGTGATCTGCAACAGGTCAACATCGGTTTCCGAAACAAATCCTTCCTTGTGAAGCTCACTGATTTCGTGATGGGTTTTTTCAAGGTTGGAAAGGCTGGCATGAAGGATCTTTTCGCTTTCCTCCGTCACAAGAATCAGATAATAGGTGTCGGTCACGGATTTCAGAACTTCCATCCTGGTCCGCTCATGATTCTGATCGGCCAGACCACGGTAAATGCTGGATGTCTGCAGCCCGACAAAATAGCTCCCATTAAAGATGAGCTGATTGACGGTCAAGTTGAGAGTGGCATTGTGCTGGGTGCCGAACTGAACGGGAATCTTTTCATCGAACTTTCCCTCAAAAAAGTTGGGGATCAGCATGGTGGTCAGCTCCAGGTTGTTCATGTAGCTCATGGTGGAACTGGCCTGGGGCAGACCGGAGGCGACCGTTTCCTGCAATTTCTTACGGGCCGCCAGGATATCCAGCTGCGTTTTTTTGGTCTCAAAGCTGTTGGCGACGGCAAACGCCTGAACCTCTTCCAGGCTGAATTCACGGACCGTTTCGTTCGAAGCCCGGAGGCCCGGCTGGTCCACCCAAACGAGCGACAGCAGGAGAAGGGAGACCAAAACGGCTGTCTTCAATCTGTATCGCGTTTTTTTTCGCTGTTCGGAGTCTAGCCTTTCCATCAAAACGCTCCTTTTTTCTGGTTTTCAAGACCGGCGGCCCTGTTAGGGCAACCGTATTTTTTCCATAAGAGAAAATATACGGATGTTAAGGAAAAAGGATATAAACAGGAGGAATGGTTGATGGTTTCGAAATAGTATTCCGGAATAAATGTACGATCCCTATCGCTCTTCCTCGGGCTTTCTCTTCTCCTGATCCCGCCTGGAC
>JAHIPL010000236.1 GCA_018894615.1 Acidobacteriota bacterium
GAGGATGTGCTTCAGGGAAAGGTCTGGGCCTATTCGGATGACAGCCGTCGACGGAGCAAACGGCATAAGGATCTTGCCGATATCAGCCGTCTTATCGAAGTCCAACCTGATTTACTGTCCCTCCTACCCGAAGCGATTAAAGCAAAAATGATCTGAATCTTCTCGATGTTCCAATCATCGGGATCGAGTAGCCTGGAGTCTTACTTATAAATTGAAAAACAAATTGGTTGGATTTTTCATATAATTATATTGAACCATCCACAATGGGTCTGGTAATCTATATTTAGATAGCAATAATTTCCGTATAATACTCTAAGCAAAATAAAGATGATGTGGAACAAATTCATTCATTTTCATAAGGTTATGTATGGATCTTGTCAATCCGAATATCGCGATAAAAAGAGAAAACTTCAATCTTTACACAAGCATACTGGCTGTATAATATATGAAAGCCAAGGAGAAATAGAATGAGTGAAGTATTCTTGACGCACTTTGCAACAGGCCTTGGCCAAGTAGTTGGCGTTTTTCTGGGCGTTGTTGCCGGAGTATGCATCACATTTGCAGCAGAATACGTACGAAACAAGCGAACAAGGAAACAAGAACTTGCCAATTTGAGGTTTGAACTAGATATCAACATAGCCAAGATTGATGCGTGGCTGAAGGAAGTAACCAAATGGCGCAACGCTATCAATGCAGACAATCTTCTTCAGTACTTCGGGCACTTCAATCTATCTTCTGCAATCTCTGCCACGACGAACTCTCTGTTCATCGCGGGTAAATTGTACAATGCTTTGACCAATGACCATATCGCCAAGCTTCAAGAGGTATTCAAAGATCTGTCGGTGTTCGGAGAACAATATCTGAACAATCAGATTCAACAAAAGAAGCAACTATTGTCGCAGATGAACAATGCAGGGCACGAAACCGAATGGCAGCGCACATTGAAACCCCAATGTGCACAGGATGTGGATTTCTGGGAAACAAAACTAAAATCACATCAAGACTCTCTGTTGGTAGTTAAGGAAGCGATAGACAAAAAAATCGGCTAACAAAACGGTTCTTGCGTATTTGGCAAATCATGTCGTATAACCGGATGTTGGGAGACAAGATAACCATATAAAGGACAGCTCGGAATTCTAAAGGGATGAACTCAAAAATCATGAAATATGATATCAGAAATAAGCTGGAGAATCAACATCTTGTCCGCGAGGAACAGCGTATTTATGAATTCAGGACAAATGGCGATTTGGAGCACAAGAGGTTCCGCTTGATCGATGCTTTTGCCGGAGCCGGCGGTATGACACTCGGTTTTTCCGAACGTTTTGGGCAAGCCTTTGAATCCGTATGGGCGAATGATTTCAACAAATACTGTGTAGAAACGTATAAAGCCAACTTCGGGAAGCATTGTCTGTCGGGAGATATTGTTGATATCTTAAATGATCCATCGGTTAAGATACCGGAAACCGACGTAGTAATCGGCGGACCACCTTGTCAAGGTTTCAGCCTGTTGAATAAAAACCGCCTAGGTGACCCTCGAAAACAGCTTTGGCGACCCTATTTTGAAATTGTCGAGCGATCCGGAGCTAAAGTTTTTGTTATGGAAAACGTCCCGCAATTGTTGGGCTCATTTGAGCATGGCGAAATCATCGGTACGGCTGAAACGATGGGATTTAAGGTGTGGGGCGAGGTGTTATGTGCGGCGGACTACGGCGTGGCTCAAACACGCCGCCGAGCTTTTATTATAGGATGTAAACTCTTCGATCCCGCACTCGTTTTTCCACCTCGTAAAACTCATTTCAATCCAAATAATAACAAAAAACAAAAACACCTTCCGTTCGATCAAAATGAATATTTGCACGAACCACAAGAATGGAAAACTGTCAGGAATGTCATTGAAGATTTACCTCGACCTGAAGGGACCGAGATTAGAAATGTTCCTCCACCCCTTGATTTACATTTTGGACGTAATCCAACCGAGCTTAGTAAAAAACGATATAGAGCCATCCCTGATGAGGGCATGAATCGCTTTGATTTGCAACGAATTGTTCCGGAATTGACACCAAAATGTTGGATTCGCAAAAAGTCCGGTGGAACCGATTTGTTCGGAAGGCTGTGGTGGGATCGTCCTGCGTTCACAATTCGGACGGAGTTCTACAAACCGGAAAAGGGACGTTACCTGCATCCGAAGCAACATAGACCGATTACCCACCGTGAGGCGGCACGCTTACAGTCATTCCCGGATGACTTTATTTTCAAGGGCAGCAAGATTGAGATTGCAAAACAAATCGGCAATGCCGTTCCTCCCCTTTTAGCGGCACGCGTAGCCGATGTGGTGTATATGCTTTTGACTCTTAAAGACTATTGACATGACTGATGTATTTTCGCAGGAGAAACGAAGTTGGATCATGAGTCGTGTGAGAGGACGAGACACTAATCCGGAGATTCTGGTTAGATCATTCATATTCCGCATGGGATTTCGGTTTCGTTTACATCGGCGCGACTTACCCGGTACACCGGATATAGTTTTGCCCCGTCACCGGAAGGCAATATTCGTACATGGTTGTTTTTGGCATGGCCACAAGGATTGTACGCGATCAAAACGGCCTGCTACTAATAAGAATTTTTGGAAAAACAAACTTGACGGAAACATCGAAAGAGATAAAAAGTTTCGTATAGAGTTACGAAAGTTGGGTTGGAAAGTCTTGATTGTATGGGGATGCGAGACAAAGAACCCCGAAAAACTGTTGCGAAAGCTGGGGAGGTTTTTATATGACGGCTAAGATAATGGAAGGGAGTCAAGTCAAACCGGAAATAGTCCGCCGAAGGATCGAAGAACTGATCCGCAATTTTGAATGTGAACTTCGAACTGAAGAACTTCGGCCGAAAGTCCTTGCTCTTATCCCGATTTTTAAAAATTTAAGAGATTTAGGAAAATCACTGATTCCTTCCGAGTATACCTCGGCTGCTAGAGACCGTATTTTGTATTATTTCCGAAAATACCCCGGAATTGTAATAGGAGGCGACGAGTTGCTCGTCATTTCCGGCATTCAGGAATATGCACGCCGTGTCCGTGAATTACGAGTGCAGTTCGGATGGGCGGTGGCGAGTGGTGTAACGATTAAGGAGATGGAAGAAGATCAGGAGTCAGAGATCCCAACTAATCTGAAATCCATGAAACCGAGTGACTATATTTTGCTTAATGAGGGACAGGATCGGGATGCAGCTCACCGTTGGAATGTCGCAAATACAATACGAAAGGAACGAGGTTCAGTCCGAGACAAGCTTCTAAAATATCTGCGTTCAAACGTGGGGAAAACGATCACAAACGAAGAATTGCGATATGTCGCCGGAGATAAGACGGAATGGGCAAGACGCGTGCGGGAATTACGGACGGAGTTCGGTTGGCCTATCGTGACTAAATCAACCGGAAGGCCTGATTTGGATGTCGGAGTATATGTGCTCCAAGCAGATCGGCAAAGTCCCGAACATGATAGGCTTATTCCGGACGATATACGCCGGGAGGTTTTACGTCGTGACGGCTATAGATGTCAAAAGTGCGATTGGTCGCACAATGAATGGAACCCATCGGATCCACGACACCTTGAGCTGCATCATATCAAACATCATGCAAAAGGCGGCTCGAATTCAAAAGAGAATCTGACGATCTTGTGTGTGATCTGCCATGATAAAATGCATAGAAAGTAACCATGAAAATATCGCCCAACATGGCACTTCACCGGACGGCAATTCCGCTTCACTCCATTGCCGCCGGTGAGCTTGAGCGTTAGCTGTCAATCAGCTAGAGAGATTTTGCATGAGTGAGTACAGGAAGCAGATTATATGACACTTGGAGGGACGATTCGATGAAGGTGCTGGTGGTTTATGATTCGGTATTTGGGAATACCGGTGAAGTCGCCCAGGCGATCGGAAAAGCCCTGGGTGTGGAGACGGAAGTGGAAATTGCTTGGACTGTTTATACCGCGTGAACAATCCAGGTTCACAGGGAGTTGCAATCAAGCTATGGAATGGATGAAATGTCGGTTGTTTAAAAAGGCACTCAGGCTCTTTTTATCTCTTTCTTGATGATGTTTTTAAAGCGCGTGGTGGAGATGTAGCGGTCGGCCGGCAGCTTGCCGTCATGGATCAGGTTGAAGACACCGTAGAGCGATGGTCCCTTCTGGGCATCGCTGATATTGTCCGGTGTGACATCAACAATGATTGTTTTTCTGTCCATTCCTTGTCTCCTGTGTGAATCCATTGTAGATGTAGAAAGGATATTTTGAAATAATTTGGATTTGATATGATAAATAAATAAGGAAGATGGTATACTGCACCAATAACGTCGGAGGGAAAAAAGCATGATTTCCACCTACACCGCCAAATATTTAAAAACCGATTCGGGATATATGGGACAGCTCGTGGAGTGGCCGGAAGTTGTCACAGAAGGCCGAACGATCGAAGAATGCCGAAAAATGCTCCAGGATGCATTAAAAGAGATGATACTGGCTTACAAAATGCAGAAAAAAGAAATTCCGCTTGGAGGCGCACTTCTGGAACAACTTCCTGTCGAAATTTGATATATGTCGGTCAAGAGACGCAATCTCATCAAATATCTGGAAAAATCAGGTTTTTATCTCCTCAGGGAAGGTCGGAATCACTCGATTTATACAAATGAAATAAAGACCATCCCTGTAAAAAGACAGGACTTGAACCCATTTATTAATCGAAATATGAATCACAAAATAATATGAAAACCATCACGTTTTCGGTGGAGCCGTTTCGGGGTGATTTTGAAGAACTGGAGCGGATGGCCCACCTTTCCTGGCGCGAAGAATACGGGGAGGAATCCTTTCCGAATTTCTACAATCCCGCCTTTCTCCGTTTCCACTACGACCGCATTCAGGACAAGCGCCATTTCATGGCGGTTTACAGGGGGGATGAACTCGCCGCTTTTCTTGGCAATATTCCCCAGAAATTTCTTTTTCAGGGGAAGGAGCGCCGATCCGTTTACACCTGTCTCATGGTGACCCGGCGGGAATTCCTGCGTCAGGGCGTGGCCTCTCTGCTAGTCGAGGAGTCACTCAAGCTCAATCATGAAAAAAACTACGATTTCGCCCTGTTCACCCTGGAGAAGGGGCATGGCTCCACCAAATTCATTCAAAAAATGGAGGCGGCCGGCCATCCCGTGCAGTGGATTCGAAAGTTCCATGTGACCGCCCATGTCCTTGATCTGGCCAGGGCCGCTCATTCCGAGGGGCTGAAGTGGTGGGAAAAGGGGGCCGTCCGTCTCTATGGCGGGCACCGGC